>JALNXV010000447.1 GCA_023230175.1 Candidatus Cloacimonadota bacterium | reverse complement strand
TTTTTTCATTTTTTCTCCTTTTAATTATAAAATAGTTCCCATCGCCGAACTTGCCAATAATAGCTAAGTAGTATAGCGTCCTCAAGTCCCTTCTTGCCTACTCGACCAAGATGGTCAAGCTACGATATTCGTGATTAGAGACTCAATTCCACTAAAAACATTAATTATTCTCAAACGCAGTTTGAAGTTCAATAAAAGCATCGTAGATGTGGCCCTTTAATAGCCTGGTGCGTCAGCGCCGGGTATAATACGACCCCACAACCTTTTAGCTCCGTAGGAGCAACACATTACAAACATTTGCTCCTACGGAGCTGATATTTTCATAAGAAACGCATACCCATAGCTCACACTATGGGCTATTAAAGGCTGACACCTACGGTGTTGAAGCATAACAGTCTCTCTCTGTCTTCAAGTCCCTTCTCGCCTACTCGATCAAGATAATCAACGTACATTGAGCTTCCGGCTCGATAAGTGTTTATTTACTCGATCAGGATGATCGAGCTACGAAACAGATTGACTACACTCTATGCATCTTTAAAAAGCTTCCGACAACCGATAAATCAGCCATCGGAAGCTATAACTTTATTTCATAAGTAACATTTTACCTGTAACTTGATTGTTTTGTGATGTTAACTTATAGAAATACATTCCGCTGGAAACTGTTTGATTATTTTCATCAGTACCATTCCAACGCATAAAATGGTTACCTTTTGGTAGGACACCATCAAAAAGAGAATTAACCTTTTGACCTTTGATATTATATATTTCAATAGTAACCGGACTTTTTTCGGTTATACTAAAACTAATAGTTGTCTGAGGATTAAATGGATTTGGATATACACGATGAGTAGAAATTAAAGCAGGTATTTCTGTATTTGAATAATCCTTTTCATTATCTAAAATAGTTATTGAATGACCAATCTGTCCTGCTATTAAGACCTTATCTGTAAAGGTATCTGAATTTTTATCATAAGCTTGGACTACAGGATTGATTTGACTAATCATTCCATTTGGATATAATGCCCTAAAGGTTAAAGCTGTTCCCTCATATTCTTGAGTATATGCTAATATTTGAACAGGGAATTCATCAACTTTAACTGCCCCTAAACAGGTTTCTCCTGCAAAAACACCAATCTCTACACATTCTTCAGGATTCTTTGATAAACTAACTATGTCTATGGCTTCATATTCATCTTTTGTTTCGTAAGTAAATGTTTTTGATTCAAGATTTAATCTGCCAAAAGCAGGCATCCTGGAATCTTTCCACTGGAAACCGATTATTGGACTAACATTATCTCTGACTTTAATAATATAGGTTTTACCAAATTCCATAGGTCTGTTAGAATTCCAATTAGGATTATATAACTGAGAATCTTTTGTTTCATTTGACGGCATTCTCTGATACGTCCAGTTTTCTGCCCATACATTTTCTATTTTATCAAAATTAGAACCTAAAGCATCTTTTAATGATTGACTACTCATTAGATTATAGGTAACCCAATAAGTTTGATTAGGATTAAAATTATACTGATAATATGACACCGGCCTGATTTTGCCGGTTAAAGTAGTATATCCTCCGGGATGACCATTTAATATCTTCATACCCTTGTTTTGATTTGCTTCATCAATAAAACCATTATACGTACCCCAGCTAAATAAGTTTATCTTTGCATACCCCCCTGTATCAAGATCAACTCGAGTTGCTAAAGGATATCCTGTATCTAAAGTAGTGGTAATCTGTGGTGCACCATCAGGTAACACAGGGAAACTATCCCAGTTCCATCCTCTTTTTGAATATCTTTTCATTGTAAAATAATTTTCATTAGTAAACCACTGAAACCTTACAATATTTCCATGAGTTGGGATATAAATTAATTCATCATTTTGCAATGGAATTTCTTGAGTACCGGTACCTTCTCCAAATACAGCATTACGGTAACTTGATGTAGATGGAGTTGGATGATTGTATGAAGTTACCATTGCAATATTTCTATCTTTTCTTTGATAAACAGTTAAGGCGTGATTAGATGAATTTTTATATGCATAAAGATCATATCCATCTGATAAGATAAAATTATGCTGATTACCTGTTAAATTAGACAAAGCGACCTTGAGACCTCGTAAAATATCCATATTATTATCTTTAATATGCATTAAAAGATATGCATAAAATTTGCCTGAATCAACACCTAAATCATAAAATTCTGCAATTTCAGTATCAATTAAATATGAATTCAATGAATTATTATAATAGTTATGAATTATCGTTAAATCTGCTTCGGTTAATGTTCCATTATGCATAAAACTATAACTCCTGCCGTCAAGTCTATAAACCCAAGGATGTGGGTTAGGTATGCCAGTAGGACCTGAAGTTGCTTGTCTTTTATGACCTAATACAGTTCTAATATTCTTATAAAGGTGTGAAACTTGCCCAAATATAACTACTCTGTCTTCTTGTGGGTGATAATTATTTGCCGTATTAGTTGTTATCCCCGGAATAGCTGCAGATCTTCTATCTGAATAAGTATAATTTCCCATACTACTACCATTACCATTATTAATAAGACCGGGACTTGTATTTGCATTATAATTCTCATAAAAAGTAATACCAAATCCATGTGTTTCATAAGTATTACCGCATAACGCTCTGAAGTATGAAAACAGATTTTGTATATCTTCATTTTGTTCATCAGAGTTAGAAGCAGATACTAAATTATAATTATTCAATCCTTTAATTGCTACCATATCACATGCAAAAACTAATGAGATACTCAAGGTTAGCATTAAGATTATTATAGTTGTTTTTTTTAACATTAATAGTCCTTTCAATATATAGTTTTAAATTATATGTTAAGAAGTCATAGTTTTTATTTCATCCCTAACCGAAATAAAAACTATGACTTTTACTATGTGAATTTATTATGACATCCGATGTTGATG
>JALNXV010000448.1 GCA_023230175.1 Candidatus Cloacimonadota bacterium | reverse complement strand
CTTCACCTGGTGGGTCGTCAATCGCCTGGCTTTCCTGGTCGGAGCTAACAACCTCTCCAGCTTCGTACTCTATTTCATCCAGGAAAGATTCCCTCAATACCAGGGTTCTGCTGCTGCCGGACCCACGTCACGCTTGATGCTGGTCGTTGGCATTTCAATTTTGATTATTTCTCTACCCTCAGGTTGGTTGACCGATAAATTCGGTAAAAAACCGCTGATCTTTCTCAGTGGTATCCTGGCAAGCATCGGTACCCTGCTGGTGATTCTGACCCCCAATATGCCTCTCATTTACGTTGGCGGTATTCTGATTGGGCTTGCCTCAGGGATCTTCTTTGTCGCAAACTGGGCATTGGGCACTGAATTGGTTCCGCAAAAGGAAGCTGGTCGCTGGTTGGGAATTTCCAACCTGGCTGGTGCAGGCGCAGGTGCCATTGGTGGGTATATCGGCGGCCCGATCGGGGATGGTGCTGGCTATATTGTCTTGATGGCTTTGTACGGATTTCTGTTCCTCTTTTCTGCCATTGCCCTCCTCAAGATCAAACCTGAAACAGAGGCTAATCCTTTGTAGGGAAGGTGCTCACCTCTTGTAGGGAAGGGGCTCGACCCCTTCCGCAAGATTGAGGAAGTAAACTTCCACCTTTGATCTTGCCGGTCTTGCGAAGCACCCCGACGCCGAAGGCGTTAGTGGGCAGACCGGGCACGAGAACTCACTAGCATTGTCCAACCTTCAGTCCTATCCTTAACAAAAGCGACCTTCCGTAATATTAAAAAGGAAAACTTGAGAATGGTGCAAGACCATTCCCTACTTTTTTCGACCATCTCCAGTGGAGATGGTCGGCGAGTGAAACAAAAAACCCCCGGATTTCTCCGGGGGCTGCCTGTTCTGATTCAGGGGAATGATCAGAACGGGTCTTCTTATTTATCGCCAAATTCGTAAATCAAATCTGCATTGGCGGTGACTACAATCTGGCCGGCTGAAATGGGTACGGAAGCCGCATCTTCAGCTGCTGCACCTCCCCCACGACCGTATCCGGCAAGCGGTTGAACATAAGAGGTGTTAACAATACTGATATTATGGATCTTTCCCAACGATACACCAGCGGTTTCTGCAACTGCCATGGCTTTGGCTTCGGCATCCTGGATTGCCAGGTCGCGGGCTCTTGCGATCGCGCCACTGCGATCAGAAATATCGAAGGTGATCCCATATATTTGGTTAGCGCCTGCGCTCAAAGCGGCATCCAACATCTCGCTCAGTTTAGGCAGATCGCGTACGATAATATAGAGCGTGTTGTCTACTGCAAAAGTCGTTCCGATGATATTGGACATGTTGTCATAACGATTCATTGAGTAAACATTAAAGTTTGAGGTTTGAATATCCTTTTCTTCCACACCCATCGCCACGATCGCCGCGGTGATACTGGCTGCTTGTTGGTTGTTGGCCGACACTGCAGAGGTTACGTCTTCCGCTTCGGTGTGGATACCAACATTGATGTAAGCCATATCCGGAACCAAAATCACCTCACCGGTTCCGGTGATTGCGATTGTTCGCAGACTTCCAGCGGACTCAGCTGGGGTTACAGTATTTTGTGCATTCGCTGCTGGTGCCAATTGACATGCTCCTAAGACTAAAGTTACTAGCAACAGAACGGGAATTGCGTAGTTAAAAGTTTTGTTTTTCATTTTATTCTCCTTGAATATCTTTCTGCCCTTATAGACGTTGAATAAAACTGTTTAGTTCCAAAAAGAGTCGGTTCATAGTTATAATTACTTTATGATCCAATTTTCTTCATCCATCCAGGAAATCTCATGCCTTTAAATTACGCTTCAGTCGATAACAGCGCCAGCCGTTACGCTGAACAAGCTCGAAATTGGCTGATCGAAAACAAAACAATTGCAGGTCAACTTAACACCTTATTCAACGAAGCCGCCTGCGATCCTGTGCGACTGCAGCAGATGATCGAGTTCGCCCAAAGTAACAAATCCAGTCTCTACCTTGCCAAACCATTGCAAGAAGATCCGCTTCTCAGTTACCCTGCCCCCGCACTACCCAAAGATTACACGCTGCTCACGGCAGATGGCTCTCAGATCGTGCCAAACCGGCATCGCCCACTACAATTTGGGCTGATCAATATCGGCATACTGACGGTCAGCTTTGGAAGTGGACATGCGCCTGAAATCAAGCTGATTTCAGAATTGCTTGACTACGCCAAAATCCTGCGTGAAGACGGCAGCTTTGCCACGGAAGACGATATCGCCCTGGTTCGAGATCTGCGTGAACGCATCCTTATCCGCGATGAGATTACCCCTGAGCTTACCCGACCGGTCTTGACCGTCACTGATGGCCCTCTGGACCTCTTCTATCGCAGTGACATCCAGGGTAAAAATGCCAAAGCAGCTCAAAAAGAGGTCTTTCAGCTCGACCAGCAAATGCAGCAAGAGGGCATCCTGAGCGCTGGCTATATTGACAAACCTGGTTCATCCATGCTGCATAACATGCTCGACATTTTCAAAGAGGTTGAGGGTAATCAAGATTCTGAGCCAAATAAGTATCGTGTGAGTGATCGACTTTTGTTGGGTAATCGTATCAACCCCGGTGAACGCTCGGCTGTATTCGAGATTATCTCCAAACACCGTGGCGATGCCGCTGATCGCCTGCGGGTGGCTTTCTTTTATCTGAATGTCAGCACGGTCAAGGATCATCCCTGGCTGGTGCGCGTCGAAATCCCCTTCTGGATCTCACAAAAACCGGAGTTGGTTGGTCTCATCCATTCCGCCCTGTTTGCCGATGCCCAGGTGCTCGATTCGCATCCCTACCCATATTCTCTCCACCGCGCCCACGAATTGGCTGTGGTAAAACAAGCCGAATATGAAGAAATTGAAAATCTACTCCTTTCCAAATTCCCCCAGGACACTGAAATCACTGGTTACCGGTCAAATAAG
>JALNXV010000446.1 GCA_023230175.1 Candidatus Cloacimonadota bacterium | reverse complement strand
GCTTTTCAATATTAGGAACCGTTATTTTATAGTTAGCTAAATGCCCTTTAGTTATAAAATTTATAACACTCCCTCTATGACCTTTAGTGATATCATCCAAATTATTTTTAATAGCAAAATACAACAAACCAGCTATTTTTGGATTGTTAGGAATCAATACATAAGTTCTCTGGTATGCTTCAAATTTACCATTATAATACTTAACATTGAAGTCCCCGTTACCAGCAACCAATATAGCTTCGCCTTCAAAAGAATAATCGTCCGTTGTGAATACTTGTTGGCTACAAGTGAAAAATTTATATTTCCCGTTATCGGAAGCTACGTTAGCATTTTTTTTTCCTGTAACTACTGGGAAAAACTCATCTTGTTCTTTTACTTCCCACCCTTTAGGTATTAACCCCAATTCACTCTCAACCATTTCTCCACCACTTGATTTATATGGTAGTCCTTCTTCATTAGGAAACTCAAAGTCAACAAACCATTGTTTGTAGAGGAGTTGTGCTAAGGTTTCTGTTGTTGATTTATTTTGTTGTTGGTTTCGATTTTATCGTCAAGAGAGGAGAGAATGTTTGCTATTTCTTCTTGTTCTTGTTGAGGTGGTAAAGTGACCTTAACTTCATTTAACAAGGCTGTAGTTAAACTTGGCACTGCGCTCCCAACGTTCATATCTTCGAATTTATAAGTTAACAATAAATAGTACAAAAATTTTGGATAGACTATTGAGTCATTAATTTTAGTCCAAAAAAGTGTATCTACAGTCCAAAACTTTTTCTCTACATAAAATAGATTTGATAAAGTCCCTTTTCGTGGTATTAAAACTGAAGGTTTATCGTATAGATATGAATCAACATATCTCATAATTCCTCCACTACCATATGTTGGTATAATCCCATCAGATAATTTTTTGTGATCTTTTCCATATTTAATATCACAAACATCTGATAACTTATACTCTATCCATTTATCATAACTCATAACCTATTCCCCTTAAGTTCTCTTTGATCTTTTCTTCAAGAAATTTGGATTCTTCAAATAAATTAGATAGTTCATTAGTTACTTCATCCATTTTTACTTCAAATGGTATTCCATCATCTTCTAATTCCTCAATACCTACATACCTACCTGGTGTAAGTACATAGTCATGTTCTTTAATTTCACCTAAGGTTGCTGATTTAGAAAAACCTTCTTCATCTACGTATCCTTCATCTTTTTTCCAATTATGATATGTAGAATATATTTTCTTTACTTCATCATCAGTTAACTCTCTATGGCGTCTTGTTTCCATATAACCCATTTTTCTTGCATCTATAAATAAGACTTTATCTTTTCTATTTTCTTTATCTTTAGTTACAAACCATAGACTTACTGGAATTGATACATCATAAAATAATTGTGATGGCATCGCAACTATACAGTCAACTAATCCTTCTTCTAAGATTGATTTTCGAATATCATATTCTTCTTTTCTAGATGTAGAAAGTGAACCATTAGCTAAAACAAACCCAGCAGTACCTCTAGAACTTAATTTACTAATCATGTGGCTTATCCATGCATAGTTAGCGTTAGTTGCTGGTGGTATTCCCCATTTCCATCTAGCATCATCTTGAAGTCTGTTTTGACCCCAATCTTTAATATTAAACGGAGGATTTGCTAATATATAATCGGCTCTTAAGTTTTTATGCTGATCATCAGTGAATGTGTCTGCATCTCTTTTACCAAGATTACCGTCTATTCCCCTAATGGCTAAATTCATTTTAGCTAATCGCCAGGTTGTAGCTGTAAACTCTTGACCATAAATGGAAATATCACCAAGTCTACCTTGATGTTCTTCTACAAATCTTGCAGACTGAACAAACATACCACCACTACCACAACAAGGATCATATACTCTTCCTTTGTATGGTTCGATCATATTAACCATTAAATTAACCATTGTTGGTGGTGTATAGAATTCACCTTCAGTTGATCCAAATTTCTTTAAGAAATATTCATAAACTCTGCCTAGTATATCTTGTGACTTAGCTTCCTTACTACCTAAGTTAAATGAAAATAAATCAATCATTTCACCTAATCTAGTTTTATCCAACTCTGGTCTTGAATAGTTTTTTGATAATACATTTTTTAGAGTCTCATTTTCTCTTTCAATTTGAATCATTGCATTATCAATAATTTGTCCTATTTCTGGTTGTTTAGCATGAGATTTAATATAATCCCATCTTGCTTCTTTAGGAACAAAGAATACATTTTCTGATTCATATGCATCTCTATCCTCTTCCATTCCAGGATATTTAGTTTTAATTTCATTATATCTTTCAATAAATGAATCTGAAATATACTTTAAAAATACAAGTCCTAATATAACATGTTTATATTCAGAACTTTGAATATTCCCCCGCAACTTATCAGCCATTTCCCAAAGCTTATCTTCAAAACCTAATGATACTGTTGACATTTTATCTCTCCTCTTTTAACATAAAAATAATTTTGTATTGTTATTTACACTAATTATAGCATTTAGAATGCCAATTTGAAAGAAAAACCCGGTTTATATTCAATTACAAGGGTCATGATCTTTAATTTTATAAAATAAACATTTAAACAAATTTATGTAATCGTGTAAAATTATTTGTAATCGTGTAAAAACACCTTCAAATCGTGTAAATTGACTAGTAATCGTGTAAATTCAGATGTAATCGTGTAAAAGTTTATTGAGTACATAATAAAATCGTATTTATTGACCCTTAAAAACTGACAAACTCGACCTCTGGTTTTGGAATATAGGGAGAATTGCCCTATCTGCACAAAAAAAAGGCTCGATACTTTTGTATCAAACCTATGCTTCTTATATGGTGCGGGTGACAGGAGTTGAACCTGCACGCCTAAGGCGCTAGATCCTAAGTCTAGTGCGTCTGCCAATTCCGCCACACCCGCGCAAAAAGAATTAT
>JALNXV010000445.1 GCA_023230175.1 Candidatus Cloacimonadota bacterium | reverse complement strand
TTATTAATGCTATAAGTCAAACTTTACATTTCTTTTAAAAACTGTCAAGAAATTTATTTTATTTTTTTTGGTCTTATGTCTAAAAATCTCTCAAATGTCCAACTATATATTATATAATCGGTCATATTTTCAAACTACAAGCAAGGATGCACACACAACTTGATTATTCAAGAGTTTTTAAAAATGAGTTTACGAAAAATTCGGAGTATTGATGCATTCTATTTCATCATTTTTTAAAAAAAATAAAAAAAATCTTGACTTTATAATATTAATAGTTAAGTATGTTATTATAAAACTCTAATCCTAAAGTAAAAAGGAGTAAGGCATGGAAAAACGAAGAGCCATTATTATGGGTGCTGCTGGAAGAGATTTCCACAATTTTAACACCTTTTTTCGTGGTAATGAAATGTATGATGTAGTAGCTTTTACAGCTACACAAATCCCTGACATCGACGGAAGAAAATATCCTGCTGAATTAGCGGGAGATCTTTACCCACAAGGTATTCCGATATATGCCGAGGAAGAGTTAGTTTCGTTAATTAAATCATTGCAAGCTGATTTAGTTGTTTTTGCTTACAGCGATGTACCACACAAAAGAGTGATGCATAACGCTTCAATTGTTAATGCTGCCGGAGCAGATTTTATGATTATGGGAAAAACTCATACTCAGGTAAAAACAAATAAACCACTTGTCACTGTATGTGCCATAAGAACAGGATGCGGTAAAAGTCAAACAACAAGAGCAGTTGTTAAAGCCTTAAAAGCAAAAGGCTTAAAAGTGGTTTCTATCCGACACCCAATGCCTTATGGTGATTTAGTTGCTCAAAAAGTTCAAAGATTTGAGACCATTCAAGATCTACACGATCACAAATGCACTATCGAAGAAATGGAAGAGTATGAACCTCATATTGCTATGGGTAGCATTATTTATGCAGGTGTTGATTATGAAGCAATTGTTCGCCAAGCCGAAAAAGAGGCTGATGTAATCATCTGGGATGGAGGCAATAACGATTTGCCATTCTATACTTCTGACAAAGAGCTTAAAATTGTTGTTCTTGACCCACATAGACCGGGTCATGAAGTTTCATATCACCCGGGGGAAACAAATGTATATGATGCAGATGTATTTGTTATTAACAAAATAGACACTGCTGATTTAATAGATATTGAAGAAGTAAGAGAAAATATCCAAAAACTCAATCCTAAAGCTACTGTAATTGATGGAGCTTCTCCTGTCTTTGTTGACGATATAAGCTTAATCGCAGGCAAAAAAGTTCTTGTCGTTGAAGATGGACCTACTTTAACTCACGGAGAAATGCGTTACGGAGCAGGTATCATTGCAGCTCAAAAATTCGGCTGTGCTGAATTAATTGACCCTCGTCCTTGGGCTGTCGGCACAATTAAAGAAACTTTTGAAAAATACCCTGATATTGGTGTTCTACTTCCTGCAATGGGTTACGGAGAACAACAAATAAAAGACCTTGAACTCACTATCAACCAAGTTGAATGTGATAGTGTAATAATCGCAACACCTATTGACTTAACTCGAATCATCAAGATTCATAAACCACATTGTAAGGTTTCTTATGAACTTCAAGAAATAGGTGTACCAACTATAAAATCTGTTATTGACAAATTTCTAAACTAAAATAATTTAACACCATTAATCAGGAGATATGTTTTATTAAACAATCTCCTGATTTTTATTTTACAAAAAACAATAAAAATATATGGAGGACATCGTAATGAACAAAAAAGCTGTTCTTGCTCTCGGTGGAAATGCTATCATTCAACCCGGTCAAAAAGGCACTATTACCGAACAATTCAAAAACACAAGAGAAAGTTTAGGCGGGATTGTAGAGTTAATTTCTCAAGGATATCAACTTGCTATCACTCACGGAAACGGACCACAGGTGGGCAATATGCTCATCCAACAAAACGCCGGTATTGATAAAGGTATTGCACCTCTACCTCTCGGTGTTTTAAATGCAGCTACCGAAGGAACTATGGGTTATATGATTGAACAAAGTCTTCAAAATTGTTTACATCAACACAAGATCAATCAAGAAGTTGTAACCATTGCATCTCAAGTGGTTGTCGACAAAAATGACCCAAGTGTTAAAAACCCTTCTAAGCCTGTTGGACCTTTTTATACAAAAGAACAAGCTGAAATGTTAGAAAAAGAGTTTGGTTGGACTATAGTAGAAGATGCCGGCAGAGGCTACAGACAAGTTGTACCTTCTCCAATTCCTCTTGATATTGTTCCCTTTAAAACCATAAAACAACTTGTTGATAATAACAATATTGTCATAGCTTGTGGTGGAGGCGGAATACCAATCTATATCCAAGAAGACGGTACTTATGAAGGCGTTGATGCTGTTATTGATAAAGACTTTGCTTCTGCACTTCTCGCTGTTAAAATAGAAGCTGATTTATTAGTCATTTTAACCGGA
This sequence comes from Candidatus Cloacimonadota bacterium, assembly GCA_023230175.1. Lineage (GTDB taxonomy): Bacteria > Cloacimonadota > Cloacimonadia > Cloacimonadales > WRIO01 > JALNXV01. Next base: position 508 of record JALNXV010000445.1, on the reverse strand, counting down.
GTTGATAAAGTAGCAATTAATTTTGGAAAGCCTAACCAACAAAATATTGACAAAATGAATATCCAAGAAGCTCAAACATACCTTGATGAAGGTCAATTCCCAAAAGGAAGTATGGGTCCAAAAATCGCTGCTGCTATCAGCTTTATCAAATTAGGAGGCAGAAGAGTGCTAATCACCTCCATCGAAAAGATTGTTGATGCATTCGCCGGAAAAACCGGAACAATCATAGAATAAATTATTGACATTTTAAGAGGTAGCGAACATATTTGCTACCTCTCTTTTTATACTTTAAAACAGATAAAGGCTATTGAATAATTAGCCTGTCCCAAAATTAATGTTATGCGAACACCCTTGCTTGCACTCAAAATTTTAAGTAATAGGTATTTAATATGTTATAAAACTACAAGCTGGAAGCTTGTAGAACATTTTGGGACAGGCTCTAATGTTGTTGTGCGAGCATCCTTGCTTGCACAATATACTTCTTAACCGTAATAATATCATAAATAAA
>JALNXV010000055.1 GCA_023230175.1 Candidatus Cloacimonadota bacterium | reverse complement strand
TAAAAGGTTTCATCTTTTAACAACGTAACTCGCCCATTTTCCTTGATTTTTGGTGCTTCACCGACAGTATTAGCTTTAAAATTTATTAAGGCAAAGGTACTGGTTAAATCTCCTGTGGAGGCACCAAAAACAGGACGTTTCTCATATTGAACCATTTCAGGAATGAAATAATCTGTAACTACACTTGTATCATTAATGGCTAAAGAAATCAAAGCCCCTGCCGTTACATACTTGATAGATAAATCAAATTGACTTGTACTGTCCTCCATCGGATCACTTCTAAATTCAACAGGAGAAAGGAGTTTATATATTTCTTTCTGATTCCAAAAAAGTGAAATCTCACGTTCTTCACGTCCATAAAAATTTCCATACTTATCAAACCAAGCAGAAGTTTTAGGATTATAAATGTCTATACCTAATCCAAAAGAATTTGCAAAGCGAGGTTTTTCCCAAGATTCTGTCTTAAATGAATAATAATCATCACTTATATAATCTGTATTTATTAAAGCAAATCCGGCACCTTCACCACCTTCAGAAATCAATATTTCAAAGCTATAGTTTTCAATTTCATAAGTATTTTCGATTATTTCAGGGAAAATGACCGCATTGTTATGATTACTTGCCCTACCGCCCTGTATCAATAATATACCTGAAGACATCAGTTCCGGTTGAAGACGACCTTGATAATTCCGTATTAACAATTTAGAATTCTGTTCAATATCTGAAAAATTATACTCAAATTCTACCCCAAGCAAATACATACAAAAACTCAACAAGAATAATATACAAAAATATTTTTTCATTTCTTACTCCTTACTTTGCTAAACTCTATAAAATATTACTTCAAAAATGTCAAGAATTTTCAATATACCTACAGGAGACCTACAGGAAGAAAATTTTTCTTCCTGTAGGTCTCCTGTACCTCAGCCAATATTTCTATAATTTTTATTGAAAATCAAGATATCTTAATATGACTGAGACTGTTCAGCTCTAATTCCTATTTAATACTAACTCCGGAAAACGATTTGCATCAAAAGGGGTTATTTTGCTATTTTTTAAGAGAAATAACTAAATTGACAAAATTCAGAATTTCAAGCTATGATTTATTGTGCAAGCAAGGATGCTCGCACAACAACATTATTCAACAGCCTTAAAAAATACAATGGGAAAAGGTCGGTTCACTTTTAACTAAGACCTTAGATACTGCTACCAACTTCTAAGCATTAAAAATTGAACAGTATCATCTTAATTTATAAATTATTTTTTAGAAAATTACTTGACTAAAATAAAACTACGAATATATACTACTTTAAAATATAAATTCAATTATGAAGGTTGTATAAATGAAAGATATTATCAAATCAATATGGGTGTCAATTTTTATCATTGTTGTATTATCAGCTCTACTTTTATTTTCGGATTATGACAGAAGAATTCAAGTAAAATCTAATAAAAAAGATTATCCTAATATAGCTTTAATGCAAATTACTTCAACTAATCTTTTAGATAATCATATTTCAGGAATCATCTCAAGGCTTAAAGAAAAAGGTTTTGTTGCTAAAGATGAACATAATATTAAATTATTTAATCCTCAGGGAGATTTTGGGATGGCAAATACTATTGCAAGAGAAATAGCACACGGCCCTTATGATATAGTAATCACTTCCAGCACGGTTGCATTACAAATTTTTGCAAATGCCAATCAAAGCACTCAAAAATTGCATATATTTGGAGGTGTTACTGATCCCTACGGAACAGGAGTTGGAATTACAGGAGATAAAGAAAATGAACATCCTCCTTATATGACAGGCATAGGCACATTTCAACCTGTGAAAAATGCCTTTAAAATTGCTAAACAATTAAACCCCAAAATAAAAAAGATTGGCGTAGTATGGAATTCAGGAGAACAGTGTTCAGAGGCTTGCACTCATCAAGCAAGAGAAATTTGTGAGGATTTAGATATCAAGCTAATTGAAGGTATTGCGTTAAATACTTCAGAAGTAGCTGAAGCTTTAAGATCAATTATTTCAAAAGGAGTAGATGCTATTTGGATAGGTGGTGATACTGTAGCATCAGCATCTGTAAATATGATAGTCAATATTTCTAAACAAGCAGGCATACCGGTATTTACTAACGACCCTGAAGACACTAAGTCCGGTGCTTTATTTGGTTTGGGAGCTAACTACTTTACTGTTGGTCAATATACAGCAGATATGGCAATAGAGGTATTAGAGGGCAGACATCCTTCAACATTTAAGATTCAAAATAATGTCCCTGAAAGGCTAAGTATTAATCATCATATATTAGATTCAATGAAAAATTGGACCATCACTCCCGAACTTAGAGAATTAGAAGAGATTACTTCAAATCAATCTAACAATCAAAAACAAAAGAAAATAGCAATTATAAACCTTATAGACAATCAATTACTTGAAGATGCCGAAAAAGGAGTATTTACTCAATTAGAAAAGAACGGATTAAAAAAGGATATTCATTATACTATTAAAAGATATAACGCTCAAGGAGATATAAGCCAACTTCAACAAATCATTGATTTAGTTAAGCAATCTAAGCCTGATATCATATTAACTATTACTACGCCTGCTCTTCTCGCAACAACAGCCAAAATAAAAGATATTCCAATAGTTTTTACTGTTGCCAGCAACCCTAAAACCTTAAATATCAATCAAGAAAACATATATGGAGTTTATGATAATCCTGCTATGGATAAAATGCTTGCGGTCGCTCAAGATATGATATCAAATCTTAAAATAGTGGGTACTATCTATGATTCATCACAATTAAACTCAATAATTGCTGTAGAAAAACTCAGAAAAGCCTGTAAAGAAAAAAACATAAAACTATTAGAAATGACCATCACATCCACAATAGAAATTTCTCTTGCGACACAATCAATTATCCAAAAAGGTGCCCAAGCCCTAATTTTATCTTCAGACAATCAAATTAATACAGGATTCCCCTCTGTATTAAATGTTACTTTACCTCACAATATACCAGTAATTGTCAGCGAAATAAGTTTAACAGATGTAGGAGCAAGTGCGGCTATTGGAATAAGTTATTATGAATGGGGAGAACAATCAGGTGTTATTTTAGCTAAAATACTTTTAAACCAACAAATTAATGAGCCTCATTGTTACGAACAAAACAATTTAAGAACTATCATCCGTAAATGATAAATACCTATTGGAGTTATCTATGATCATTAAACTCAATAATCATAACAAATATTCTCTTATAGAGATATCCGGCAGGCTTGATGCCTCTTGGTCAAGATATTTTTATGATACTGTCAATGAATACATTAGAATTGGTAATCATCAGATTATTTTTGATGCTAAAAACTTAGAATATCTTAGTTCTGCAGGCATTAGAATGTTTATAATGATATATAAAGAACTAAAAAATATCTCAGGTTCTATATGTATTATTAATGCAAATGCCCTCATCGATGAAATCTTAACTACCACAGGATTTAATTTTTTAATATCTGACAAACTACCTGTTGATTTTCAACCAAACAACGAAGATATACAAACTAATAATTTCTTTGAACATTTCATTCTTAACAATAGAGCTAAAATGTCCATTTCAATCAAGAATAATTGGAAACCCTGGTTAAAGCCAAATCTCGATAAATTATTCAAAACAAGCTTAGATAAAAACACATATTCTTTAGGTATAGGATGTCCAAATTTTGATACAAACAAAATACCTGATTCATTAGGAGAATACTTATCAATACAATCATACAATATATACCAAACTCCTGATGAAAACAGCATACCCGATTATTTTATACCTCAAAATACTTATATCCCTGAACTACAAGTCATACAAAGCTTAACCTGTAAAGGAGAATTTTCTAATTTAATCCGATTTTCACCAAATAATGAAAAGTTATTTTTCACTATTTCTGATATATTAGACTGCGCCCAAAATACACTTCAAACAGATACCTTTTCATTCGTCATAAACGCCGATATTGAAGGCATAGTAGGAGCTTATTTGATTAAGTCACTCAATACATTACCTGACGGAGAGACAAGCCTAAAGTCGGAAATCAAACAATATCTAAATTTCTGTGGAGAAAGATGCTATGCTAATCATAATGCATTACTTTTTGGTATAGCTTCAATAAAAGATAATATACCGCTTTTACCAAAGATTTCTAAGTATTATGCTCACATTCATTCAAGTATTTTCCCTCGAATAACTCTGCCAAACGGTAAAATTGAACTTAATCAAGTATTAGAAAAACTATTCAGTATCACAACTCCACTAAAGTTAATGCACCTAATAAATGACACAAGAAATATCAATAGCATAGGAGAAACAGCTTTCCATAGAGGAGCTATTTGGTGTGCTCCTGTAACAGAAACGGAGATTTTAAAATGAGTTTATTAATTGGAGCCTTTACTATGGGCATAATATTATCTTTATTATCATTAGGAATGCTATTGAGTTTTAAAATGATAAAGTTTACAGATATAACAGTAGATGGGTCATTAACCCTTGGAGCTTCGATCTGCTCATTGCTAATCTTAAACGGTTTTAATCCATGGATTGCAACACTTTCTGCATTTATAGTCGGTGCAGGAGCAGGCTTTGTTACCGGCTTTATGCATACAAAATTTAAAGTCCAACAAATCTTATCAGGAATTTTAGTAATGACTGCTCTATACTCTATCAACCTAAGAATTATGGGTAGAAGCAATATCTCTTTAATAAATCTTCCAACTGTTTTTGATTCAATAAAACATCTACTCAAATTTAAAGATAAAACGTTCATTTTAGGATGGGAAATTTCAATAAATGAAATCACTGTAATCTTAAGCAGTTTTATTATCATCTTAATAATAGGATTTGCCCTTTATACCTTTTTAAAAACTAATTTTGGTACAGCCTTAAGAGCAACAGGGAATAATCAACAAATGGTGAAAGCTCAAGGTATAAATCACAATTATATGATAGTTTTCACCTTAGCTTTATCAAATGCATTAGTCGCTGCATCAGGTGGTCTCTTAGCTCAATATCAAGGATTCGCTGACATCCAAATGGGAATAGGTATGATGGTTTGGGGTTTGGCAAGTATAATCATTGGCGAAGCATTAATCGCTAAACATAGTATTGGCCTACTTATAAGCGGAACAATTTTTGGTACAATTATCTTCAGATTACTTATCGCTATGGCATTAAGATGGGGACTAAATCCAAATGACTTAAAATTAGTTACAGCACTTTTTGTATTTATTGCCTTAACTTCACCAATGTATTTCAAATATCTTTCGAAAAAATTGTTTAAAGGAGCTGCCAATGATAAAGATTGAAAATCTGTCTAAAACCTTCTATAAAAATACTGTCAATGAAGTTAATGCTCTTAAAAATATTAATTTAGAAATAAAACAAGGTTCTTTCACAGCCGTTATAGGAACCAATGGCTCCGGGAAAAGTACTCTACTCAATGCTATCGCGGGCACCTTCTTTTTAGATGAAGGAGACATCCTTTTAGACAACCAAAACATCACAAATTGGCAAGAATATAAACGAGCAAAATATATAGGCAGAGTCTTTCAAGACCCTTTTGCCGGTACTGCTGCAGAAATGAGCATCATAGAAAATATCGTTTTAGCTATGAAACGAGGCAAAAGTCATAACTTATCACTTGCTGTTTCTAAACATATCAAAGAAGAAATAAGTGAACGTGTTAAAATGCTCAAAATGGGATTAGAATCAAGACTTGAAAACCCTATTGGAACTCTTTCCGGAGGACAAAGGCAAGCACTTACCTTGCTAATGGCTACTTGGATTAAACCAAAACTTTTACTTCTTGACGAACACACTGCTGCTCTTGATCCTAAAAGTGCTGCCAAAATTGCAGAACTAACAAAATATATCATTGAAACAGAAAACTTAACGGCTATGATGGTTACCCATTCTATGCAACAAGCTATTGACCTGCCGGACAGAATAATAATGATGCATAAAGGCCAAATAGTAAAAGATTATCAAGCTGAAAACAAAAAAAGGATACGTATTCCGGACCTAATGAATACCTTTGATATTATACAAAAAAAAGAACTTTTTGACGATAGTGTTATCGAATTAATGCTTAATCAATATTGTTAAAAGTTACTGAATAATTATGTTTACAAACAAGATGCTTAGGCTTATATCAGGATTTTAGCTCATTTGCAGATTTCTCAAACAAACAAGAACTGATACAAGCCATACACCCTTAAAATTACATTATTTATTAACTAATTCTTTTACTAATCCTAATAATTTTTCTTTATGAATTTTAATTTCGTAAGCATCAAAACCGACCTTTTTAGCCTTTTCTCTACTATCTTCACTGGTTAAAGTAGTTACGGCTATACACGGAATATTCTTAAACTGTTCATTTTTCTTTACATTATTCACGAACTCATATCCATCCATACGTGGCATAATAATATCAACTATAAGAATATCATATTTCTTTTTTGAAAGCTTTTTCAAAGCATCTACACCGTCAATAGCAGTATCAACCTTATAACCAGCAGATTCAAAATACTGCTTTTCTAAAGTTCTAAAGAAAGGTGTATCTTCTACAACTAAGATATTATACTTAGTATTTTGATTATTCATTGTTTTATTAACTCTTTCAGGTTCAGCCATTTCAATAATTTGATAAATATCCGGGAACAATACAAGATCTTCCTTAATCAATGAAGAGCCTATAAGACCTTTAGAAGTAATGCTCTCAGTATCAATATTAACTTCTATATCTATAGAATCAATTATTTTATGAGCAATAACACCTAAAGGATTTTCAATTAATTTTGGTATAATTACATATCTAAAATCATTTTCTTTTTCTCTTGCTCTAACAGGTAGATAATGCTCTAATCTTACAACACGCATACTCTTACCTTCATGCTCAATATACTCTTTTTCTCCAACTTTCTCAAATTGTTCATTACTAATTTTTTCAATTCTCTTGATTAAATCAAGATTAAGAGCAAAAAACTCATTTTCTGCATTTTCAAAAAGTAAAATGCTTTGTTTATCTAAAGTTTTCTTGATATGTTCTTCATCTTCGTCATATTTGAGGAATTTCTTTTCTTCTTCTCTTAAGCCTACAAAATCAAGTTTTGCCTTATTTGCCATACCCGGTATATCCAAAATCAAAGCAACTGAACCATCTCCCATAATAGTAGTACCTGAATAACATTGACTACTCTTTAAAAATTGAGGTATGGATTTAACAACGATTTCTTCATTTTCTACAATCTCATCCACGACTAATCCAAACTCGTTGGTATCAAAACTTAATACCAATACTCTGGTTACTTCTTGTTCTTCAACTAATTTTTCAATACCCAAAACTTCTTTTAAATAAACAATTGGCAATAGTTTATTTCTTAGTCTCAAGACCGGAGATTGATGAATTTTTTCAATTTTTCTAGTAGGGTCATTCTTTTTAACTCGAACTATTTCCTTTAATGCAACCTGTGGTAAAGCAAAATGCATATTACTTACCTTAATAATCAAAGATGGAATTATTGCAAGTGTCAAAGGTAATTTCAAATTAACACTTGAACCCTTTCCTAAAGTAGAATCTATACTTACACTTCCACCAAGTTTTTCAATATTGGTCTTAACGACATCCATCCCAACACCGCGACCGGAAACAGCAGAAATTTGATCAGCTGTTGAAAAACCCGGAGCAAATACTAAATCTAAAATATCTTTTTTTGATAATTTTGAAACATCAGATTCATTAATTACACCTTTTTCAAGGGCTTTTCTCAATATCTTTTGTTCATCCATACCCTTTCCGTCATCAATAACATCAATATTAACCTTGCCACCTTTATGATATGCCTTCAACCAGATAGTACCGGCTTCGGTCTTACCATTTTTTGTTCTTTCTTGAGGTGATTCAATACCATGATCGGCACTATTTCTTACAAGATGAGTCAAGGGATCAGATAAATTTTCAATAATCGATTTATCTAACTCTACTTCGTTGCCGACAATATCAAGATTAATTTTTTTGTTAAGCTTAATTTCCATCTCTCTTATAACACGAGGGAATTTATTGAAAACCAAAGAAATGGGTTGCATTCTAGTATTCATTATCTTTTCTTGTAAAATAGAAGTAGTAAAGTTTATATCCTGTAAAACTGAATTCAATCCGGGTACTGTTCGAGCAGCATCTGAGGCTAATCTCATTAATTGATTTCTGGCAAGAACTAACTCTCCGGCAAATGTCATCAAGTCGTTTAAAAGATTAACAGAGACACGCAAAGTTTCTTTTTGATGAGTAACAGATTCTTTTTTCGGATGTTTAGTTTTTCCATTAGTATTATCATCAATAACATCTGAATCATTATTATTAATTTCATCATTTAAAATTTCACCCATTTCAGATTGAGTATTTACTTCCATTACCGGTTCTTTAGATGTTTGTATATCAGATTTAGTATCAACTATTTTTTCAGTATTGGTTTGTGTTATATAATCTTGTTTAGAATTACTACCATGTAAAACCTTATATTTAGATTCTACAAATTCAGGAAATTCAAGTTGTTGAATCTGATCTTCAGACACTTCCAAACCAAGAGAAATTAAATCAGGCTCTAAAACTGAAGAGAACAAATAAACAAATGCAATATCTTTTTCAGCTAAAGCATCATCAACATTCATAATCGGGCTTATATCAGCATAAGAACCAATTAAATGTCCTAATTTTTCAAGACTCTTCAAATAATCAAGAGGAGTCTTACCTTTATCTTTCATATCTTTATGAGTATATGCATGAACAGAATATAAAAAATGCCCGTGTGCTACAGCTTTTTTCAAATCAGCAACACTTATTTGAAATTGACTTGCTATTTTATCAGGTAAATTTTCTTTACCTTCTATATCAATATCAATTTTTTGTGAGGCATCAAAATCTTGATTTAATAAATCATTCAAAATTTTAATAATTTCTACCGCATCAACAGATTCGCTATTATCAATATCATTAACCATTTGATTTAGTTTATCAGTGCCTTGCAATAAATAGGTTATTAGAATAGAACTTGGCTTCATTTTACCGTCTCTTACAAGAGACAATAAACTTTCCATTACATGAGAAAGATTGGTTATATTTTCAAAGCCAAAAAATCCTGCTGATCCTTTTAGACTATGAATAGCTCTAAAAATTCTATTTATAAGCTCTTGATCGGCATTTTCTTTATCCTCTTCAAGTTGCAATAAATCAGGCTCAAGGTTTCCAAGATGCTCCTGAGCTTCTTCGAGAAACATTTGTAACATTTCAGGGTCTTGTCCGACCATTAATCCTCCTTAAGAAGTAACTTCAAAATATGAAGTTAATTTAAACAAATTAAACAAATTGATAATTGATCTTGATGCATTGCTAACCTTAAATGTCATTTTTTTTGCTTGAGTTTGTTTATAAAGTCCAACAACTAAATTAACGCCCATTGAATCAATTTCATTAACATTGCTGAGGTTTAAAATAACAGTATCCAAGTCAGTATATTTGTCAAAACTTTCTTTAATTGCTTGAGTTTGCACTTCTAAATTTGATGCTACTAAGTTATCAAGTGCTTGAAACTCAAGAATCTTTCCATCAACTACAGTCTTCATAAAACCTCCGTTTATTCGGTATAATATAATTCTACTGCGATTAAGTTTCTATGGTTAAATATTTTATCGCATAATTTTTTTATTAAAAATAATCCTCTTTGTTGTTGCCTTAAATCATCAACATCACATTTTTCAAAAGTCTTATTGAAATCAAATCCTTTACCTTCATCTTTGACTAAGATACCAATCTTTTGATGTTCTTTTGAAAAATAAATAATAATATAAATATTTTTTTTAGGATCTAACTGATTTCCGTGTTTTACTGCATTTGTCAATAATTCTCGTAAAATTAAATTAACATAGAAATCGTATATTTTATTTTTTTCTTTTAATATCAGTTTTAGATATTGATTTAAATGTTCTGCAACAATTTCAATTTTTTCCATAGAAGTCTTAAAATTATAATGATAACAATCACAAAAATCAATTTGTAAATACTTTGCCATAGTTAAATGTAGCAAATAAAATTGCATAAATGATTTTTCTTTTATTAGACTTGCATTGAAATGCCATATTTGATTTTTTAATAATTGATTAATTTCTAAATTTAAATGATTACAATTTTGATGAAATAGTAAAATTGGTACTTGCTCATCTATATAATCAACAGTTTTATCAAGAGCTAAATATTCATTCAAAGAATCTACCGCTATTGCTTTATAAGGGACAGTCTTCATTAATTTAATTAATTCTTCAACCGTTCTGGCAATAAGAATATCAAAAAAGTCGTTAGACTTCAAGGTATCTCTTGTAAGATTTTCATCTTTTGTAAATACAAAAATTTTATTTTTACTATTCATCATATTATAATTGTAACATAGTTGATTTTGTAATGCAAGCTTTTTTTTGCTTTTTTATCTTTTTTTTCTTAGTGCAGAAAAATTAATTTCCAAAGAGGTTGAAAATTGGCTAATATCAGTATTGCCTGAAATGTCTGTTAAATATGCTAAATGTAATATAGAATTTTTTAAAACATTAATTGAAGTCCCAAAAGTTAACACATTTTGAGTAGTGTCAATAAACAAACCTTCGTCTAAGATTTCATCATAAAAATTAGGATGAAAAGCATCATTTTCCGTATCAATATAATTATTGATTGTATATTTCCCTTCATATACTGAAGGAATATGCATAAATCCGACCTTAAATTCAAAAGCATTAAATTTCTTTTGAATACCAAATTTATAACTTATCTGATCATCAAAATAATCAGAGGTTTCGCTATACAAGACATAATCAACATCAAAACTAAATTTTAAGCCCTTTTGAGCATTAAAAGTTATGCCTGAATTGATAGTTGTAGGATTTATAGTCTCAAAGCTAATATATTTTTCTCTAAACTTAGCTTTTACTTTTGGCTTATAACTAGCTCCAACATTAACAATACCTCCTTCGTATAAAACACCAAGTTGAGGTATAAATTTAATCTCCGATAAGTCAATCATATCAATTTTACCCTCATTACGATAATCATAAAAAGTTTGAAGAACAACATTTCCATTTGCTCCAAAACTCAAATCTCCAAATTTCTTAGCAAAAGTTATCGTAAATTGATGCTCTTTAAACGTAGGATAAGTATCAACAATACCCGTTCCATACAAACTCCTCAAAAATGAATTGTATTCTATCGATCTTGTTAATGCATAGCTTATACCTGTATGAAAATCATTATAAGAATTAAATCCTATTCCAAAAAAACTGACAGCAAAAGGCGAATGATATTCTTTACGAGGTCTTGCTTGAGTATTATAAGTATTAAATTCATCAGCTACATCTTTAACTATGAATTGAAAGGCAAAATGGCTTTCATTACTTCTAAAGGCTGCAGGATTATAAATTGCAACGTTAATTCTATCAGTTATAGCTATCCCTGTATTTCCTCTTGCTACCATAGAAGTATTTAAATAATTACGAGAATATTGATCAATAACCCCATTACATAAATCAGGCACATTCAAATCATTCACTTGTGACATTATTGGATTTATAAAGATAACACTAAATACAAATACAGTAAAAAGTTTAAATGCTATTGTTTTCATTTCATCTCCCTTAAATAAAGATTGTTTGTTTTCTATCGGGCCCCACAGAAATAATTTTAACAGTAATGCCCATTAATCTTTCGACAGTTTTTACATAATTTTGTGCATTTTCAGGTAATTCTTCATATTTTGTACACAAAGATATATTTTCTTTCCAACCGGGTAACTCCATATATACGGGTTCTACTATATCTAAAACAGAAACCTGAGAAGGAAATTCCTCGGTCATTTTATTGTTTACTTTATAAGCAATACATATTTTAAGAGTATCAAATCCGGATAAAACATCTAGTAAAGTTAAAGCAATTGAATCTATTCCATTTATCATAGCTGTATATTTTGCGGCAACTATATCAAACCATCCACAACGTCTCGGTCTGCCGGTTGTTGAACCAAATTCATTGCCTTGAATTCTAATTTTTTCACCAATTTCGTTATTAAGTTCTGTTGGGAAAGGACCGGATCCAACTCGAGAAATATAACTTTTATAAACGCCAATAAATTCATCAATCTTTTTAGGAGAACACCCGGTATATGCTGCAATCCCGCCTGATAATGTATGAGAAGAAGTCACAAAAGGATAAGTGCCAAAATAAATATCTAAAAGTGTCCCTTGGGCACCTTCAAAAAGAATTTTCTTGTCTTCTTCTAACCATTTATTAAGACAATAAGGCAAATTGACCACATACTTACTCATCTTGTCGGCAAAATTAAATAAATCGTCCATTAAAACATTTAATTCTGCTATATTAGATTTAATATTATGAAACTTATACAAATAGTCAATTTTTGTTTTTAATGTTTCTTTATTATATAAATCGCAAATTCTTAATCCAATTCTATTTATAACGTCTGAATAACAAGGACCTATTCCTCGTTTTGTTGTACCAATTTTATTATCTCCGGATAACTGTTCATTTCTTTCGTCAAGCACCTTATGAATAGGTAAAACCAAAGCGGCTCGTTCGTCAACAAAGAATCTATCAGAAAAACTAACCCCTTTCGCTTGTAATGCATTTATCTCTTTCTCCAATTGAAATGGATCAATTACTACACCGGAGGCCAATGCACAAATTTGATTTTTATGAAAGATGCCACTCGGTATTAAATGCATAACAAATTTTTCATTATTAAAATTAATTGTATGCCCGGCATTACTTCCACCTTGAAATCTTATTACTACGTCTGTGTCAACAGCAAGTACATCCACTATCTTCGCTTTTGCTTCATCTCCGAAAAGACATCCCAAAACTGCTCTAACACTCATTTTATTCTCCTGATATCATTAATAGACTAAAAATAATTTTAATAATCAAATTTGTCAACTAATTATATTAAATATTTAAAATTGTTATCAAAAATCTTCTGAAAATCAAAGACTTAAGCAATAGTCACCACTAAACTTTCAAGAAAAAACAATATCAGGCTGTACAAAAACAACTAAAATCTTAGCCACATTTTTCAGAGGCTGTGCCAAAATGTCGAAAATGTTCTACAAGCTCCCGGCTTGTAGTTTCATAAAATATTGAATATCTATCACTTATGGTTTTGAGTGCAAGCAGGGATGCTCGCACAACAATTAAATTTTAGTTACAAAATAATTTATCAAGACCGTAGGTGTCAGCAAAAAATATAAAATCATAGCCACATACTTTAGTATGTGGGAAATTATTGAACAACATAACATTACCCTTCCAATCGGAAATTTTTCTAATAAAAATTTCCGATTGGAAGGGTAGCTTTTCGTAAAAAACCATTATTCCCCGTACTGAAGTACGGGGCATAATGGTTT
>JALNXV010000054.1 GCA_023230175.1 Candidatus Cloacimonadota bacterium | reverse complement strand
TATTCAATATTTTATGAAACTACAAGCTGGAAGCTTGTAGAACAATAATTGAAATTATTCAACAGTCTCTTATATTAAAAAATATAGATAAAAAAAGCCGATCTCAACTTACATTCATTTTGCTTAATGTAAGTCAAGTACGGCTTTTTATAATTAGTATTTAAATCTTATTCTTTATCAGCTCTTTTTCTTTCAGTATGATTTAGATTTTTCTTTCTCATTCTGATACAAGCAGGAGTGATTTCCAAAAGTTCATCATCACCGATATATTCTAAGGCGAGTTCGAGAGAAAAAATACGCGGAGGCACGAGTTTGATTGCATCATCTTTACCGGATGCCCTCATATTTGTAAGTTTTTTCCCTCTACATACGTTAATGACTAAATCTGAATCTTTAGTATGTTGTCCTACAATCATACCGGCATAAACTTCTGTATTGGGATTGATAAAAAAGGTTCCTCTTGGTTGAAAATTATTTAATGAATAACCTAAAGCTGTACCGTTTTCAAGTGCAATAAGTGAGCCATGTTTATTTCCTTCAATATCGCCTTTATAATCATCATATTCATAAAAACATTGGTTGATGATGCCGGTACCCCTTGTCTCAGTTAAAAATTCATTTCTGAAGCCAATAAGGCCGCGAGCAGGAACCTTGAATTCTAATCTTGAGTAACCTTCTACTGCAGCAGTCATATGAATTAATTCGCCTTTTCTCTTGCCAAGCATTTCGATTACAGGACCGACAAATTCTTCAGAAACGTCAATTATTGCAAGTTCAATAGGTTCTTGAATCCTATCATTTTTTTCTTTGAAAATTACTCTTGGTTTTGAAACTTGAAATTCATAACCTTCCCTTCTCATATTTTCCATCAGGATAGATAATTGAAGTTCACCTCTACCTTTGACAATAAAGGCATCGGCATTGTTAGTTTTTTCAATAACAAGTGAAACATTAGTTTGTAATTCTTTTTGTAATCTTTCCCAGATTTTATTTGAAGTAACCCATTTTCCTGAGCGACCCATAAAAGGAGAGTCATTGACTAAAAATTCAAGAGAAATAGTAGGCTCATCAATATTTATAAAAGGCAGAGCTTCCGGGGCTTCTTTACCGGCTACAGTTTCTCCAACATCAATAGTGCTTAAACCGGCAACTAATACAATATCACCTGCACTTGCTTTTTTAAGTTCTTTTTTTCTTAATCCTTCATAAGTGAAAATATTAGTAATTTTATTGAGGATTTTATCGCCGTTTCTTTTTAATAAATAAACTTCTTGTCCGACATTTAATACTCCATTATGAATTCTACCGGTACCCATTTTACCGAGATAATTATCATATTCGATTGCAGAAATAAGCATTTGTAACGGTTTCTTTTTGTCTCCAACTGCATTTGGTACATATTTGATAATCATATCTAATAATGGTATAATATCTTTTGGAGTGTGATCTAATTCTTCGATTGCATATCCTTCTTTAGCTGATGCATAAATTACGGGAAAGTCTAATTGATTATGATCAGCATTTAATTCTACAAATAAATCAAAAATCATATCTAAAACTTCATTAGGTCGAGCATTAGGTCTGTCTATTTTATTAATAACCACTATAGGATTTAACCCTAATTCCAAAGAATTTTTTAATACATACTTTGTTTGAGGCATTGGCCCATCAAAGGCATCTACTAATAATAAAACTGAATCCACCATTTTCATAATACGTTGAACTTCTCCACCAAAATCAGAGTGACCCGGGGTATCAACAATATTAATCTTGTAATCGTTATAATGAAAAGAAGCGTTTTTTGAAAAGATAGTTATACCGCGTTCTTTTTCTATATCATTAGAGTCCATAACTCTTTCTGATATTCTTTCGTTTTCTCTAAATACACCACTTTGCCTTAAAATAGCATCAACAAGAGTTGTCTTACCGTGGTCAACGTGTGCTATTATTGCAATATTTTTTATTTTTTGCATTGTTCTCCTTTATCTTAATTTATTGAATAAGTAGTCATCATTTTTGATATTTCAAATCAGTCAAGAAAAAGCGAAATATTTATTTATTCTGTAAGCTCTCTTTATTTGAAAGATAAATTACCATCCCATTCCATATATGATGAGATATTAAGTAAAATATTGAGGGTAAAGCTACTATCGAATTAAAATTGCTTAATCCGGTTATAATTGATAATAGTGTGTTTTTATGTCCGTTTGTAACAGGGCAAGTAAATCTCATATTAGTGTTTTTCTTAGTGATTAAATATCCCATTAAATAGTAAATAAACGAAATAACTAAAGTAAATGAAAAAATCAATATCGCTTCACTTATAGGTAAGTCTTTAATCTGCTTTGCTGAAGAAGCTATAACTACTGTAACCATAAATAATTGTATGACTCCTTTAAAAGGGTCAATATTTGTTAAAATAAAATCCTTAAATTTAAAAAAACGCCTTGAAATTAAAGATAATACTAACGGAATAAATATATAAATTGCAACACTTTTAAAAACTGAAAACGGAGAGGCTATCTCAGAAATATTAATAAAAAATAAGCTTGGTAAAAATGCATATATTAAAGGTGAAACCAAATTAAATAATACTAAATTAGCTACAGCAAATTCCACATCTCCTTTTGATAATCTAACTATTATCGGAGACCCTAAAGCAGGTGGAGTTATTACAATAATAAATAAACCTATCCTATAGTCAATACTTAAAAATCTACTTGCATAAAATACCACTATTGGTAAAATAATCCAATTCATTATTGGGAATAAAAGTAATTCTTTTCTAAAAAATTTATGCATTTTTAAATCTAATCCTAAAAATGAACTAAATAATAAAAACATTAAACACCAAGATACTATAGGTCTAAAATATGATAGAAACGGCATAAAATAACCAATTATAATTGATAAAATTAATAATTGTCCCATCCATTTAGCGATTATATCTAATATTTTCAATTTTTTTATTCTCCTTATTCTCTGTTTATTTTTTTTTAAAATAAATGTCAATAATAATCTTAATAGTTCTTTGAAAGACTTCTAAACTTGATGAATAAGCAAATAACAAAATGCAATAAAATGTATTATCAAAGCAATTAATTATGGTTCAAAGAATTAATAAGTTTTATATTATCTCTTTTTGATTAATGTAAAAGAAAAGCTACCTCAAAAAGCCTTCGATACTTGAGCTAAGCTATTGAATTAAATTATTTAATTAATTATTGACAATTATTATTAAATATATTAATGTAATTTTAAATTATAACATAAGGAGATTGTATGAATAAGAGTTTAATAAAATACATTGAACAAGCAATTAACTCAAATCTTAATAAAAAAGCACTTTCTGACTATCAAGGCAGAACTCTTACCTATATGGAAACAGCTCAACAAATCAATAATCTTCATTCTGTATTCAAAAAAATGAATATCAAACATGGTGATAAAATTGCCTTAATTGGTAAAAACTCTCTCAATTGGGCTATAGTTTATTTGTCAGCAATCACTTATGGTGCTGTAATAGTTCCGGTTTTACCGGATTTTCATTCAGCAGATGTTATACATATTCTAAATCATTCAGATTCAGTATTCTTGTTTGCTTCAGTTAATCACTTTGAACAAATCGATGAAACACAAATACCAAACATTAACATCGTATTATCTCTTGAAGATTTCTCAATATTATACACAAAAAAGAAAAATACTGAAACTGTCATAAATAAAATAAAAGAATCCTCTTTAAATACTACACTTAATGAAGTAAATTTTAAAGATTATCCATTGGATAATTTAACCAGCTTAGTATATACTTCAGGAACTACAGGCTATTCAAAAGGAGTAATGCTTTCTTTAAATAGCCTTACTCAAAATTTTATCTATGCTAAAAATAATATGCCACTTAAATCCGGTGACAACATATTATCTTTTCTTCCTTTAGCACACGCATACGGATGTTCATTTGAATTTATCTTTCCATTTTGTATCGGATGTCACATAACCTTTTTAAATAAAATACCATCTCCAAAAATTATAGTAAAAGCCTTTTCAGAAATTAAACCACAGTTAGTTTTATCTGTGCCTTTAGTGATTGAAAAAGTATATTTTGCTCAGGTAAAACCTATTATTTCAACAACGAAAATGCAAATATTACTTCAAACCCCTATCATAAGTAAAATTATCAAAAAGAAAATTAACGCCAAACTAACTGATGCTTTCGGTGGGAACTTTCACGAAATTGTCATCGGTGGTGCTGCAATGAATATCGAAGTAGAAGATTTTTTCACTTCTATTGGTTTTAAATTTACTATAGGATACGGGATGACTGAATGTGGTCCATTAATAACTTATTGCCCATGGAACAAAAGAACGCCTCATACGTGTGGAAAAGTCGTTCATTCTTTGCAAATCAAAATAGATTCTCCTGACCAAGAAAATATAGTCGGAGAAATATTAGTTAAAGGTGCAAATGTAATGAATGGATATTATAAAAATCCTGAAGCTTCTAATGAAGCTCTCGATGACGAAGGATGGCTTCATACCGGCGATTTAGGTATTGTTGACAAAGAGGGATTTGTTTATATAAAAGGCAGAAAAAAAAATATGTTACTTGGTCCTTCCGGGCAAAATATTTATCCTGAAGAAATTGAAGCAAAATTAAATAGTATGAAATATATAATGGAATCATTAGTACTTGAAGATAATGGTAAAATAGTTGCATTAATTTATCCGGACTATGCTGAGATAAACAATGATAACTATTCAGAAAAAGATATTGAAAAAATATTAGAGAAAAAACGAAACGAGATAAATACTCAATTACCTGACTATTCTAAAATTATGAGAGTTAAGCTTGTTCCTCAAGAATTTGAAAAAACTCCAACTAAAAAAATTAAAAGATTTTTATATAACTACTAATTATTCTTTCATTCCTGATGATGTATAACTTGCCATAATACTTTTCTGAGCAAATAAGAACAAAATTACTAACGGTATTATGGTAAATGTTGAAGCTGCCATTAAAAGCGTAGTTTGTGATGATGATTCTTGAGAAAAATAACTCAATCCTACCTGTAATACTCTAAGCTCAGGATCGTTTGTCATTATCAAAGGCCACATAAAACTATTCCAAGAACTTATCACTGAAAATACACTTGCTGTCGCAATAACAGGCTTAGATAAAGGCAAAATTATCTGAAATAGAGTTTTAAATCTTGAACACCCGTCTATTGCGGCTGCATCTATTAAATCTTGAGGTATAGTTTTAAAATGTTGTCTAAGTAAGAAAATTGTAAAGATATTAGCTATCCAAGGAATAATCAAGGCTTGATATGTATTTATCCAACCAAAATAATTAAGTAAAACATAAGAAGGAACAAGATATATTGGTTGAGGTACCATCATCATACTAATAAAAAAATAAAATAAAAAATCTCTACCTTTAAAACGCATTCTGGCAAATGCATAAGCAGCTAAAGCAGATGTTATTAAAACGCCAAACAAAGTAGTAAAAGCAACCAATAAGGTATTAAACAAATATCTTGCAAAAGGAACTTTTTCAAAAACTCTTTTAAAATTTAAAAAATGTAACTTAATTCTTTTAATTTCTTTTAGCTGTGTAGAATTTATTGTATGAAAGGGATATACAATTTTACCGGTATCATCAATTAGATTAACCACTGTAGAATCACCTTTTATCATCACTTTAGAAACTCGCCAAACAGTTTTACCATCATCATAAGAAAGGTATTGCTCAATAGGAATAAAACCGGTATGACCTTTATTCACTTCAAGTTGTGATTTCAAGGATGTACTTATCATCCAAACAAAGGGAGCTATCATAAATATTCCAAAAATAGTCAATATTATATATGAAAAACTATTTTTTAAAAATGTTTTTTTATTTCCTGACATAATTTTACCTTTCATCTTAATAATGAACATTTTTTTCCATTCGTTTTTGTATTAATGTTAAACCAAGGATGATTATAAACAGAACTAAAGCTATAGCACTTGCATAAGAAAGATTTTGAGCTTCTCCAAAACCATTTTCAAAGATATAATAAACTATTACCTTGGTTGTACCTGCAGGCCCACCTATCGGTGGTCCTGTCATCAAATATACTTGTGAAAATACCTGGAAAGTTGTTATAGTAGTCATCATCAATACATAAAATGTTGTCGGAGATATCAGAGGTAAAGTTAATTTAAAAAATTGTTTTATTTTATTTGCCCCATCAATTTCTGCAGCTTCGTAATAACTTTCCGGAATACTTTGTAAACCTGCAAGATAAATTATAGTATTATAACCTATGCTTCTCCATACAGTTACAATGATGATTGCAAAGAGTGCTAAAGATGGCCCTCCTATAGAATTTGGGACATTAATGCCAAAATTTTCAAATAATAATGTAAAAATACCTTTGCTTTCATTTAACCATCTTAAAGGAATTATTCCAAAAATATCTAAAAATGCATTTGCTAATCCGGTTTGTTCATTAAAGATAATTTTCCAAACTATTGATAAAGCAACAAGAGAAGTTACAAAAGGGATAAAATATATCAATCTAAAAAAACTTTTAAAAAGTTTAATGTGATTTAAAAATACTGCAAAAAATAATGAAAAACATATCGTTAACGGAACTACAAAAATCACAAGATAAAAAGTATTCAGCATTGATTTCCAAAATTCTTTATCTAAAGTTAATGATACATAATTTTCAAATCCAATAAATTTACCTATACCCGTGATATCCCATTCAAAAAAGCTTATGATAAAAGATAAAATTATTGGGATAAACCTAAATAATACAACAATTATTACAGCAGGCAAAACATATATCCATGGTGATAGTTTTTTAAACATCTCCACTCCCTATAAACATTTATATGTTTTCATCTTTGATTAATTGCATTTGCTTGTCAATTAATTTTTATAAATAAATATTATTCTTTGTTATGACTCATCTTATATACTTAAATATCAACATATTACGGCAATATAATAATCTTATACAAGGGAAATATCTATTCTTTTGGAATTTTTTTCTTGACATTAGCACTAGAAAACTATTATGACAGTCAATATTAAAGATATCTAATTGGAGGAGTAATGGCTAGCAAAAATTCTTTTTCATTTTTTGAAAATTTAAAAGAAATGTCTCCGGTCAGAGCAATAGCTGAAACTGTTATGAACAACCCAAAGGTTCGTAAAATTTCAGCTAAAGAAGCTTATGAAATGGCTTTAAAGCAACCGGGAGTTAGTGAAACAGATTTACCTATTTATCCTGAATTTGCAAAAAAAATCGGGCTTAAAGAAGGAGCAAAAGTATTAAACGATTGTCATGGTAAAATTATTGGCAGAACAGCAAAAGCTCGCAGATTTTACAACCGTTTAAATACTTTAGACAAAGTTAAAGTCGAAGGGGATTTAAGAGAAGCGATGTTTCAGATGGAACAATATCCATTAATCAAGACAGAAGCAGTGCTCGGTATGGATAAAGATTTAATGATTAAGGCTACTTTTGTAACAACTGAATCAGATGTAATGAATGTTTTTAACTGGTTATGTAATTTCACACCTTATGAAATTGCTGAAGATATTTATAAACATTCACCGGAAATTCCAATAATTGACATAATCATAGTTGCATTTAATGAATGGACTTGTAATGATAGTTTTTACAATAATGTAGGAGCTCCCCAACTTGCCTTAGTAGATGAAAAACAAAATGTAATCTTTAATCTCGGTATGAGATATTTTGGAGAAAGAAAAAAGGGTACTCTAACCTTAGCTTGGACTTCAGGAATGAGACTTGGGATGGCTGCTTGTCATGGTGGTATCAAAGAGATTGACTTTACTAACTGTGAAGATAATTCTTATCATAAACTCGGAAAACGCTCCGTTGCCTTCTTTGGTCTTTCAGGCACAGGAAAATCTTCACATACTAATTCTCATGATAACGGCGGTACATTACCTAAAGGCTTTAAAAAGGTAGTTTTACATGATGATGCGTTCCAGATAGATGTTGAAAATAAATTATGTCGAGCTTGGGAACCAACTCTTTTTGATAAAACAGATAGTAGAAAGCCTGATAATCCGGATTGGAAATATATGATTTCCGTAATGAATCATTCCTTGCTTGATATAAACGGCAAAAAATTACCTGTTGGTCTTGACTTAAGACAACAAAACGGTAGAGCTTTAATTGACAGAGATGTGTTAGGCAATTGGGTAAACAAATGTTCTTTCCCTATGGCCTTATCATGGTTAATGAAAGACAGTGTCTTACCTCCTGTAATTAAATTAACAAATCAATACCTTGCTGTGGCAATGGGTGCTGCCTTAATTACCAAAAGAAATAGAGCTGAAAATGTTTCTGAAGAAGATTTAAAAAAATTAGTCTTTGAACCTTTTGCTAATCCGTTTAGGGTATATGAATTATATAAAGATGTTCAATCTTTTATTAAAGTACACGAAAACGGTGCTGATTTTTACTCATTTAACTCACTTGGTTACTGGAAAAACTCAGATTCAGAATTAGAAGCTATACCTTTACAAACATCATTATCTTTACAAACAGCCATTTTAACAGATAAAATTGAATGGGAAGATTGGGATTTATTACCTGGTGCTCAAATACCAAATCAAAAAACTGTTGATGCTGTTTTGCCGGGCTATTATGAAAGATATAACCCTCAGTTAAGAAACAATTACAGTGAATATAAAAAATTATTACATGACAGATTCCAACAAAGAATTGATTTCCTTAAACAATCTGACGTTAGTGAAAAACCTGAATTACTTAATAACCTAATTAATGCTTTAAAGGTTTATGTTTAAATATATATGTGGCAAAATAAAAAGATTGTTTCACAAAAACAATTTTTGAGTGATGTTACAGTTTTAATAATCTCAGACAGGGATGGATTACATCCCTGTTTTTTTATTTATTCAATAGGATTTTAAATGTTACATAATATATTGCAAAATAAGAAAGTTATACTTGCTTCTGCTTCACCTCGGCGTAAAGATTTATTAAACTTAGTAGGAGTAAAGTTTTTACAAATACCTGCGGATGTTGACGAAACAATCTTATCGTCAGACCATTCAAACCCTCGAAGATATGCAAAGAAAATTGCTTTAAAAAAATGTGAGTTAATAGCCGGTAATAATGATATTGAATGTATTGTAATTTCAGCTGACACAATAGTTTATCAGAATAAAAAAATACTCGGTAAACCTAAAAACTTTGATGAAATTAATGAGTATTTAACCTTGCTTTCCGGTAAAAGCCATATCGTTTATACAGCTATTGCTGTTAGTTATAAAAACAATATCATAGTTGATGTTGCAAAAACCTATGTTACCTTTAAACATCTTGAAATTGATGAAATTAGGCAATATATTGAAACTAAGGAACCTATAGATAAAGCCGGTGCTTATGGTATTCAAGGCTATGGATCACAATTTATAGAAAAAATTAATGGTTGCTATTTTAATGTTATGGGCTTTCCGGTAAATCTATTTTTACAAATAATACAAAAAATCTTATAGGATATATTATGAAAACTCTTTTTTATAATGCAAAATTTTATTCTCTTGATGAAAAGAACAACACTTATTCAGCAATTTTATGTGATAATGACAAAATTATTGAAACTTATAAAGATAATTACCCGAATATTGAAGCTCAAAAGATTAACTTAAACAATAGCTTTGTTTTGCCCGGTTTTATCGATACTCATACTCATAGTTTTGAGGGAGGGCTTTATCAACAAGGGGTAGATTTAGAAAATTGCAATTCTATTGATGATATTCTAACCTTACTCAATCAGGCAAATATAATTTCTGATATGATTTTCGCTTGGAGATTAGATGAAAATAATCTTAAAGAAAAAAGATTTCCAACAAAACAAGAATTAGATAAAGTAAACTCACATACACCTATACTTATCAGAAGAATAGATGGACATTCTTGTATTATTAATACTCCTGCAGAAAAAATGATACTCAACAATAATAAACTTGATTATGCTTTACCGGATAATGGCATTTTATCCGGAAGCTTAAATGATATTGCTGCACATACTTTTCATAAAAATCTTGATAATAATGCAATTCTTAACTGTTATAAGCAAGCTCAAACAATTGCTTTGCAAAACGGTCATACTACCATCCATACAATGATTGGTGACGCAAACCAAAGTATTTTACACTACCCTTTGATGAATGAACATTTAAATGATTTTATTATAGATTTTGAAATTTATCCACAAAGTTTTAATCTTGAGCAAGCTCTAAAATATAAAGCTAAAAGAATCGGTGGTTGTATCCTTGCAGACGGTTCATTTGGTTCATTTACTGCCGGACTGTCACAAGCATATCAAGATAAGCCCATAAATGAAAAAGGTAAGCTTTATCAAACTCAAAATTTCTGGGATACCTTTATTGAACAAGCTCACAAAAATAATCTACAAATAGGAGTTCATTGTATAGGTGACGAAGCCATAATGCAAATCGTAACGGCTGTAAATAAAGCCCAACTTAAAGAAACTAAAGATTTAAGACATCAATTAATCCATTGTGAGTTAGTTCGAGATGATATGATACCGGAAATAAAAAAAGCTCAAATGTATGTTGTAGCTCAACCTATGTTTGATGCTCTTTGGGGGCAAGAATACGGTTTTTATCACAAAGTTCTTGGAGAAAAAAGATATAAAAAATTAAATAGATATAAAACTCTCACTGATAATGACATTATTGTTACCGGCGGTTCTGATTGGTATATAACAGATCTTGCAGCCTTAAAAGGTATTAATGCGGCAGTTAACCATCATAATAAAAATGAAAGATTGTCTATCAAGGATGCTATTAAACTTTATACTGTCAATGCTGCAAAACTTAGCTTTGATGAAAATAATAAAGGAATGATTAGAAAGAATTTCAAAGCAGATTTTGTTTGCTTAGATAAAGATATTTTTTCAACAAACTCAATTAATATAATAAAAGTTAAAAGGACAATTAAAAATGCGAAAATTGTTTTCTCAACAGAAACTTAATAATTTTCTCTCAATGATTGATGACGAATATCATCAACATCAAAATCTTATGTTAACTGATATTTATAAACTCTATATGCAAAGTATTTACGGGCCGGGGCATATAATCAGAGATAAAGAAAGTGCAAAAGAGTATTTACAAATAGAACTTTCACAAAAAGATGATTATATTTCAAAATATCAAGCAAATTCTGAAAATGTAGTCTTACATAATTATAAAGATAAATTTAAAACTATAAGTAATAATGAAATAATTTGTCCTTGTATAATTTTAACGTGTAATCCTGTTTATTCTTATATTCGTTTAAGTCTTCAAGTAATTAAAGATAAAATAGTCTCATTTAATGATTTTTTTGATAGTTTTATTTATTCTGTTGAGGTTCAAAGCTCAATAACAGAAGATGAGTTTATTGCAAATTGGTTTGCTATTTATGAAAAAATATCTGAAAAATATAATATTAACAAAATTAAAGAAGAAGCTAATTTTATAAAAATAAATCTACTCAGAAGAAATTTTTTATTCAGTCATTCTAAAGAATATCATCAGAATTACTTCCCTTCTTATAGAATAATTAATCTCAATTATATTGACAAGTATTATGAAAAGATATTAGATTTTTATTATAAATAATCAAAGAGCTTGAATAATATCCATCATTGTTCTGTCTACCTTCTTTTTGAAGGAAGCTTATTAATTGACATTCTTGAGACTGTTGAATATTTCAGTTATTGTTCTACAAGCTTCCAGCTTGTAGTTTCATAAAATATTGAATAACTATCACTTAAGGTTTTTAGTGCAAGCAAGGATGCTCGCACAACAACATTATTCCACAGCCTTTTCTTGTATTTAATAAGTTTTTAGAGCAAGCAAAGATGTTCGTACTGCATTATTATTAAACAGTCATAATATTATTTAAAGCCGGATTAATCATTATTATTTTTTTGAATATTTTTTAATTTGTTCCACCATTCAATTCTTTTAGCAATATCTTTTTCAAAGCCAAATTTGCTTGGTTGATAAAACATCTCTTCTTTTAAATTATCCGGGAAATATTTTTGATAATAATAATGATTTTCATAATCATGGTCATATTTATACTCACTACCATAACCAATGTCTTTCATTAGTTTTGTGGGGGCATTTCTGATGACATAAGGAACAGGTTCATGACCGGTTTCTTTAGCTTTTTTTTGTGCTAGTTTAATTGCTGAATAAACCGAGTTTGACTTAGGAGCTGTCGCTAAATAAACTACTAATTGTGCAATACAAACATTAGACTCCGGCATACCTAAAAACATAAAAGCATCTTTTACTGCGATAGCCTGCACCAATGCATTTGGATCTGCCAATCCAATATCTTCAGCAGCAAACCTTACCAATCTACGAATTATGTACAAAGGGTCATCACCGGACTCTAACATCCTTGCCAGCCAATATAACCCGGCTTGAGGATCAGAGCCTCTAAGAGATTTATGTAAAGCAGAAATGAGGTTATAATGTTCTTCACCCTTTTTGTCATACATTAGAGTTTTTACTGATAATACCTCTTGTATTGTGTTTTCATCATAAATTTTATTTTCATTAGTTTCTATCAGATTATTAAGGCATATCTCCAGCAGATTGATTGCTTTACGGGTATCTCCTCCGGCTGAATGAGCTAAAAAATCTATTGCTTTTTCACTAAAAAATTCAGATTTCTCTTCAGCAGTAAGTATTTTTATTATAATACTTTTAATGTTTTCTATTGAAAGTTGATTCAGAATAAATACGTGACATCTGGATAACAAAGCAGATATGACATTAAAAGATGGGTTTTCTGTTGTCGCTCCGATTAGAATGATAGCACCTGTTTCTACATAATGAAGAAAGGCATCTTGTTGTGAACGATTAAATCTGTGTATCTCATCAATAAAAATTATGGTAGGCTCACCTGAAATTTTCTTTTGTTGTTCTGCTTCTTTCATTACCTCTTTTACTTCTTTTATGCCCGATAAAACAGCACTAAAAAATATAAAAGGTAAATTTGATTTTGTTTTAAATAGTTGAGCAATTGTAGTCTTACCGGTGCCGGGATTACCCCATAAAATAAAGGAAGAATATTGTTTATTGCTAATCATCTTTTTTAATATTCCATTCTCATTTAAGAGATGTTCTTGTCCTAAAACGTCAGAAAAATTCTGAGGTCTGTATTTTTCAGCTAAAGGCAAATATGTCATAAAAATCCTTTTTAATAATGTTAATTGTTAGTACTTTACAATTGTATCAAACGATAAAGCAAAACTTAAATTGTGATTTTTAATAAACTCCATAAACAAACGTAAAGATGCCTTAATTTGACATTCTTTTGAATAACTTAAATACTTT
Organism: Candidatus Cloacimonadota bacterium; assembly: GCA_023230175.1. Classification (GTDB taxonomy): domain Bacteria; phylum Cloacimonadota; class Cloacimonadia; order Cloacimonadales; family WRIO01; genus JALNXV01. Next base: position 93 of record JALNXV010000054.1, on the reverse strand, counting down.
AATATCAAGCTGTTTCTACAGCAAAAACAATCTAAACACAATGTCTTATCAGACTTCAAGTATTGTCCTGCATTACGATAGGATATTGCATTT
>JALNXV010000444.1 GCA_023230175.1 Candidatus Cloacimonadota bacterium | reverse complement strand
GTCTCACTTGTCGGGATCATCGCGTGGGTCGGGCTTATGATGCCTCACGCAGCGCGGATGCTCCTCGGGCCCGACAACCGGTTCGTCATCCCGGCGTCCCTGATGATGGGCGGGTGCTACCTGATCGTCTGCGACACCCTCGCCCGGACGCTGACGACGGCCGAGATCCCGGTCGGGATCCTGACCTCCATCCTCGGGGCGCCGTATCTCTGTTACCTGCTCCGCAGTAAGGGCAGAGTGATCTTTGGGTGATTACCATGCTTCATGTTCAGGATATGTATTTTCGGTACGGGAGTTTTCCCGTGCTCTCCGGAGTCTCCTTCTCGGTTGGGAAAGGTGAACTCTGCGGTCTCTTCGGCCCGAACGGGTCGGGGAAGACGACGCTCTTCAAGTGCTGCCTGCGGTTCCTCCGCGCAGAGCAGGGCAGTGTGGTGGTGCACGGCGAGGACGTCTCGCGGTGCAGCATCGAGCAACTTGCGCGCCTCGTCGCCTACGTGCCGCAGGAGCACAGGCCGCCGTTCCCCTACCTCGCAAGGGAGGTCGTCCTCATGGGCAGGACCCCGCACCTCGGCGGGTTCTTCGGCGTCCGGAGACGCGACCGCGAGATCGCGATGGACGCGCTCGCCACCCTCGGGATCAACGATCTTGCGGACCGGCCCTACAACCAGCTCTCCGGAGGCCAGCGGCAGATGGTGCTCATGGCCCGCGCAATCGCACAGGACACCCCGATCCTCTTCCTGGACGAACCGACGAGCGCGCTCGACTTCCAGAACCAGATGCGGATATGGGAGATCATGCGTGATATCGCCGGGGAGGGAAAGACGATCCTCGCCTGCAGTCATGACCCGAACCACGTGGCATGGTTCTGCGACCGGGTCGTGGTCGTGGGAGAGGGGGCCGTCGTGGCCGAAGGCCACCCGGAGGACGTGATATCAGAGGGGGTGCTCGGGGAGATCTACCAGGACGTCTGCTCCGTCCGGACGCTTGACGGCGTCCAGATGGTGATGCCCCGGTGCGTGGCGGAACGGAACGGAAAACCGGGAGGCGGCCTCCACCTCCATGATACCCCCCTGGTCAGGGCGTGGAGTGAGGTCGACGCCGGAACATGAAACGGAGAAGGAACAATGACGTACACATGTATCGACTGGAACGCGGTCTGGAAAGACCTCTCTGAGAAGAATATAGAATGCCGCGGCAGCGGCGGATGTGCTGCAATCTGGGAATCAAAGGAGAAAGCCCGGACGTATCTTGAACGGTCGCAGGAGGAAACCGAACAGACCCGCTGTACCATCGACGGCCTCCCGGTCAAAATCGAATCGACGGTGCTGGACATCGGCGCCGGCCCCGGCGTCCTGGCAGTGCCGCTCGCACGCCGCGTTGCCCGTGTGACCGCCGTCGAACCCGCGGCGGGGATGGCAGAGGTGATGAGTGAATATGCCGGAGAAGAGGGCGTATCGAACCTCTCGATCGTGCGGAAACGCTGGGAGGACGTCGATCCGGCGGCCGACCTGGATGGTCCCTACGACATTGTGATAGCCTCGTACTCGCTCGGGATGCCGGATATCCGGGCCGCGATCGAGAAGATGTGCGAAGCCTCCTCACGATGGGTCTATCTCTTCTGGTTTGCCGGAACGACGAGCTGGGAGCAGGGGATGCTCGACCTCTGGCCGAGGCTGCACGGCAGGGAGTATCGGCGGGGACCGAAAGCGGACACCCTCTTCAACGTCCTCTATTCGATGGGGATCTGCCCGAACGTCGAGACGTCGTGGATGGAGTACACCCGCCGGTTCCCGGACCTCGATGCCGCCATGAGCGAGTTCCGGGAGCAGTACCGGGTAACGTCCCCGGCGCAGGAGGAGGTTCTCCGTGAGTACCTTGCCGCGACCTTCTCGGAGAATGGGGACGGACTCCTGCACACGGGAACGACGACCCGGGTGAAACTCTGGTGGGAGGTCGACGGGTGCCGGTGAGGAGGGTTTCCGGACGGGTGGCCGTCACCCTGGTTCTGGCGGTCCTGCTGGTCCTCTCCGCCGGATGCATCGGTGCCGGGCAGGGCGGGGCGGTGCTGGATTCGGGCACCGATACCACCGATACGCGAACCATAATCGATATGCGGGGTAAAGAGGTCCAGGTACCTGCACATATTGAGAGAGTAGTTACTATTGATGACGGTCTTGTAGAAGGAGTAATGACTGTTTTGGGAGAATCAGGCAAGATAGTTGGCCTGGGCTCTTCATGCCTCCAGAAATCCTCCGAAACAACTATCCCCGGCGTTTCGGGGAACTATACCTACAAGAACGGCATGAATCCCGTAAGATACCTCAATCCCGGGTTTGCCGATCTGCCTCTGGTTCAAGAGTCATCAACCGGGATCAACTATGAAACATTAGCTGCCCTCGAACCGGATGTCGTAATCGTCAGAAGAGGATCGTGTGCTGCTTCCTGGGGATTAAATGACGACAGCCTGAACAAGAACATCGATAACATTGAAAAACTGGGGATCCCGACGGTAGTCGTCAATGCGCCCCCCTGCTACAACGATCCGGATCTCAGCAAAATATCGGAGGAGATCAAGGTCATAGGGAGGGTGTTCGGCAAGGAAGAACGAGCGAAAGAGATTGTGGCATATATTGACGGCTGCGTCGCGATGATAGAGAGTCGCACTGCGAACGTTCCGGAGAAAGAAAAACCCCGGGTGCTGGCGTTGGGATTATCGCCCCTGTCAAGAAAGGCGGGCGGTGCGGGTAACGTGCGGGGAGCCATCATAGCCTACTACATTGAGGAGATCGTCAATGCCGCCAACGCATACACTGTGACGAGATATGTATCAGACACAGGCGTTGTAAGCGCAGAGCATGTTCTTGCATTAGATCCGGATATCATCATACTTCCAACCTCGTCGGGCTACCATCCGCCAAGGGAACTATACAGCGCTCCATACTATGAAAATCTCCGGGAACTTGGGGCTGTTAAGAA
>JALNXV010000443.1 GCA_023230175.1 Candidatus Cloacimonadota bacterium | reverse complement strand
TTACCGGAGGTTTTAAGGCTATACAAGCTTATTTAAATACGGTTGGTATGTTTTTAGCGAATAAATTGATTTATTTATTTGAGACAGGTAAACTTATAAATATTCCGGCACTTCCTGTAAAATTTGATAATTATGAGCTAATGGAAAGATATGCCTCATTTTTTGCGATGTTAGATAAACAAAGAAATTTAGATAAAAATAAATTTCCAAATACATTGTGGGAGAACATTTCTGAGATTTATTATGATGAAGTTCAAATTGATGAGCAGGAGATTGTTTCACTTTCAGCTTGGGGAATGCTGATGTGGGAAAAACAAAAAGACACAATCTATGCTGAAAATTTAATTAATTTTCCTAATATTGAATACACTCAAACTTATAAAAATAATTTTAATGATTGTAATAATCTTGATAAGATAAAATTACAAGCTTGCATAGCAGAAATAGCTTGTCTTTATAATGAAAACAATTCATTATTAAAGATTAAACAACATGGCGGTTTGCAATATTCTGATTATTCAAGTATTAACTTCGTAAATTTAAAATTAGGGCATTTTCGCATAACTCAAGCACGTAGAGTAAATTGCATAGAACATAGCGGTAAACTTTACTTACTTGAATATGGAGAACATAGTATAGAAAATAATTTAAATAAATATCGCAATGCTATCACTCAAATAACCAAATCATAAGAGATTATATGTATCTTATATTTTCGATTTCAGGTCACAAGTGTTGTTTTGTAAATGTTCGTAAATATAAAGTCGGACTTGACTTGCAACAAACGAAGTGAGTGTGAGTTGAGGATAGCAAAAACATAACCAAATCTCGGCCTTAAGTCCCTTCTCGCTTCGCTCTTAGAGACTCAAGTCCGGGAACATTTACATAACAAAAGCTTGTAAAAGACAAAAAATAACTAACGACAAGAGGAAATATGAATGACGATTTTTTAAGTCTGAATGAATTCATTCTGTCTGCGTTACTTCACGATATTGGTAAGGCTATGCAAAGGGCAGAGTTACCTTACTCAAAGCAATTTGATGACAGAGCAAAAAATAATTTCGGACATTCTACTCATTTACATTCTATCTGGACAGAGCAGTTTTTTGCAGACAATATCCCTGATTGGGCAAAAGACAATCCTCACTGGCAAAGAATCACAAATCTTGCTGCCAGTCATCATTTAGATAGTGTTGTAAATAACCAAGATATGGTATTACTTAAAATCCTTAAAACTGCCGATGGTTTAGCATCATCTTATGACCGAGATGATATAAATGAAAAATCTGAATATAAGAAGAAACCTCTTTATTCAGTTTTTGATGAAATAAGATTAGATTCGAAACAAAACATTGATTACACTTACACTTTGCCTTTTAAACCACTTATACCTGAAAATATCTTTCCGGAGAAAAAAACTAAGAATACAGAATCAAAAGTTGAGGATTACAAAAAATTATTTACAGATTTTGATGCAGAATATCAAAACTTGTTAAAAAAATGGAGTTTAGAAAGTGAACTTCCTCAATTTTTAAGTGCTACTGATTACTTGCTTCAAAAATATTTTTGGAGTGTTCCATCTAATACACAAGAACCTCACCCAACAAACTCATTATATCACCATTCAAGACTGACTGCAAGCATCTCGGCAGTGATTTATCAACAGTTAAAACTATCCGGTTTTGACGAAAATGAACTTAAAAATATTCATCATCAAAAAGCCTTTATGCTCATAGCAGGCGATCTTAACGGTATCCAAAATTATCTCTTTGACTTAAATCCTGAAAAAGCAAGTAAGGGTGCTAAGTTTCTCAGAGCAAGGTCATTTAAAATTAAAGCCTTATCTGATATGATTATACACAAAATCATTTATTCGTTAAATCTTAGCTATCATAATATTCTCATCAATGCCGGAGGTAAGTTTGTCTTATTTGCTCCTAATAATCAAGAAATATCAAATAAATTACAAGAACTTAAAAAGACAATAGAAAGTTATTTCTATCACGAAACACTCGGTTCTTTAAGCCTTAATCTCGACTGGCAACTTAAAATCAGCTTAGATGAACTTGATAAAAATCACCTTGATAACACACTCAAAAGTCTTTTCACTAATCTTGAAATAATCAAAAGGCAAAAATTCTTTCACCAACTAAAAAATGAACAAGAGCAATGGAATCCTGATAGTTTCATCATCAAAGATTATAAATTAGTCAATGATCAACTATGCGAACATTGCCATAAAAGAACTACTCACAATAATGATACAGTATGTACTCATTGCGATGCAGAGCAAAGATTAGGTAAGGATTTACCTAAAAAACAATTTGCTGCAATCTGTATCAAAGAGATTGACGATACAAGTTTTAATGAATATATTAAACTTGATAATACATATTTTTATCTGCTTAAAAACAAAGATGATGTAAATTCTTTTATAAACTATGCTCAGAAAAATAGTCTTGATTACTTCATCTACACATACAAAAGAAATAATGATTCATTTTATAGTGTCTTTCCATTTAAACCAACAGCTGCATATATCCCAACAGATGATTATAATGACCCTCTCGATATGGAAACAATCGCCCAAAAAGCAAAACAAAAATGGACAGACAAAGGAGAGCAAGGCATCTCTGCTAATGCTGTGATGAAAGGTGATGTTGATAATCTTGGTCAAATATTTATCAAAGGACTTAAAGCTAATGACATTAAACTCAATCTAACAAGATATGTCAGCCTATCAAGCTATTTTGATTTCTTCTTCTCAGACTATATACCTTATGTAATTGAAAATAGTTCAGTTATATTCAATAGTAAAGAATTTCATTTTAACAACATCTATGTAGTTTATGCCGGCGGTGATGATTTTTGTCTTGTTGGTCCATGGATAGAAATATTCCTCTTTGCTGAAAAGATTTATAATGACTTTAAAGCTTTTACCTGCTCTAACCCTGAAATTAGCTTCTCTGCAGGAGTTGAACTT
>JALNXV010000442.1 GCA_023230175.1 Candidatus Cloacimonadota bacterium | reverse complement strand
CTACGGGATGTTCAAAGGCACAGAGGTGCATGATGTCACGATCCGCATCACAGGCGATGCAGCCAATTCGGTCCAGAGCCAGATCTGGCACAAGGATCAGAAGATTGTGGTCAAGACCACTGCATCCGGCACGCCATGCCTGGATATAACGGTTCCGGTATCAAGCTATGAGGAGATTCTATCAAAGGTGCTGTCCTTCGGAAGCAGCGCCTATCCTCTGGCTCCCGAGCAATTCGTCCAGATGTACAGGGACGAGGTTCGGAGGATGGGGGAATGAAGACCCGAAGCAATCTTCATACCCATACAACCTATTGCGATGGACGAAACAGCATGGAGGAGATGGTCCAGGCTGCCATTGCACTTGGATTCCGGTCGCTTGGATTCTCAAGCCATGCCTACACTGGTGCAAGCTATGATGTATGCGGAATAAAGAAGGACCGCATAGACAGCTACTTTGCCGAGATTGACAGTCTTCAGAGAAAGTACGAAGGCCGGATCCGTCTGTACAAGGGCTTCGAGATTGAGGGTTATGTTCCATTCATAGACCCTCGGCTGGATTACAGCATCGGCTCGATCCATGTGTTTCGAACGCCGCTCGGTCTGAGGGAGATAGACAATACCCCAGAGATATTCCAGTCTGCGATTGATGCCTTCAAAGGCGATGTCTGGAAGCTTCTCGAGGGGTATTTCGAGGATATGGTCCATTATTCCCAAGTGTCTGAGTATGATATAACCGGTCACTTCGACCTAGTGACCAAGTTCATTGAAAAGCATCCTTTGTTTGATGATTCGGACCGGCGGTACATCGACATGGCCATATCCGCCATCGACATGATCTGTCAGCGAGGCAAGATCATCGAAGTCAATACAGGTGCCATTGCCCGCGGCTACAGAAGCTCGCCTTATCCTGCTTCCTTCATTCTACGAAGGATTCTTCAGGACAAGGCTTTGATTACCATCTCATCTGACTGCCATAGCGCTGCGGCGCTTGCCCAGTCGTTCGATGAAACCGAGAATCTTCTGAGATCCATCGGCTTCAGAGAGCAGGCGGAGCTCACTGATTCAGGTTTCAGGATGACAGCGCTTTAGCTTACGCTCTGATCGAACTGGCTGTTGTACAGCTCGGCGTAGAACCCGCCTTGCTTCAGCAGCTGCTCGTGTGTGCCCTGCTCGATGATGTTCCCATCATTCATCACAAGAATCAGATCTGCATTGCGGATCGTCGAAAGCCTGTGGGCGATGACGAAGCTTGTCCTGTGAGCCATGAGCTGATCCATCGCCTTCTGTGTGATCAGCTCTGTTCTTGTATCCACCGATGAGGTGGCTTCGTCGAGGATAAGCATCGGATTGTTCTGGATCATTGCACGGGCGATGGTCAGAAGCTGCTTCTGTCCGGCGGAGACTGTGATGTTCTCTCCTAGCACAGTATCGAATCCATCTGGAAGCGTCTCTATGAAGTGATAGATTCCGCAGGCACGGCACGCCTCTTCGAGCATCTCATCGGTGATTCCAGTGCGGTTGTACACAAGGTTCTCACGCACGGTGCCATCGAACATCCATGTATCCTGAAGAACCATGGAGAACAGGTCGTGAACGCTCTCGCGCTTCATGTCTGAGATAGGCACTCCGTCAATGCGGATCTGACCGCTCTGTATATCGAAGAACTTCATCAGAAGGTTCACCATGGTAGTCTTGCCGGCTCCGGTAGGGCCGACAATGGCTACTTTCTCTCCAGGGGTCACGTGCGCCGAGAAATCCTTGATGATTATCTTGTCAGGAGAATCTGGATAGCAGAATCTGACATGGTCAAACACAACATCTCCTTTGAATGGCTTGACTGCAGCGGACTTGGATGATTCGTCCGGCATCTCCTTCTCTTGAAGGAAGTCGAACACCCTGTCTCCGGCCGCCGCTGCCGACTGCATGTTGGTCATGCCCTGGGCAATCGTGGAAAGAGGCGAGGTGAACAGCCTGACATACATTATGAAAGCGACGATCGTGCCGATTGTGATCTGTCCATTGATCGCCATCACCGCCCCGAGAATGCACACTGTCACGTAACCGAGGTTGCCAATGACGTTCATCAGCGGCTGCATCATCCCGGACAGGAACTGGCTCTTCCAGTTCGCATCATAGACTGCCTGGTTAAGGGACTTGAAGCTTGCTTCTGTCTTTTCTTCTGCCCGTGAGATCCTCACGGCATCGTGGTTCGTGTATGTCTCCTCTATGAATCCGTTGAGATCCCCAAGGCTCTTCTGGCGGCTGATGAAGTACTTCTGCGAGTGCTTCATGATTACTGACATCAGAAGGAACCCGAGAAGAGTGACAAGCACAGCAGCGGCGGCAAGATGCCACTCTGAGATGAACATCATCAGAAGGCAGCCTGCAAACTGAGCCACGGCGCTGACCATCGATGGCAGGCTGTTTGCAAGGGTCTGCTGAAGCGTGCTCACATCGTTGGAAACACGGCTGAGGATGTCACCATGCGAAGCAGTGTTGTAGAAACTCATCGGAACCTTGTTGATCTTCGCCGACAGGTCGCTTCTCATCTTGCGTGAAAGATCAAGCGTTATCGTGGCCATGATATAGTGCTGCATGAACATGAACAGCGAACTTAGAGCGTAGATTATCAGAAGGGTAGTTGCCACAGAAGCTATTCCCGCCAGATCTATCTCACCGAACAGCGATCCTGAAATCAGGTCTGTTATCCGGCTTATCTGGTTAGGACCGACTATCGTCAGCACTGCACCCAGCGCTGCAAGCACAAGCGCAATTATCCCAGGGATCTTGAATCTGTCCGAGTAGGTGATAATCTCCCTTATCACCCCTTTGATTCCTCTCTTGCTTTTCTCAGGCACTTTCATGCCTTTTCCCATCATCGGCGGCATAGTCTATCTCCTCAACCTTCAAGCTCGGCGGCCGACAGCTGAGACAATGCAATCTCCCTGTAGACCTTGCAGCTTTTCATAAGCTCATCATGTGTTCCGATC
>JALNXV010000441.1 GCA_023230175.1 Candidatus Cloacimonadota bacterium | reverse complement strand
CGTCATTCCAACAGCAATTATTCCATTGATGGAGATTTGCCTGAAAATGTTAGTTATATTCTTGGAGGTCATGAATACAGGTGAGAGGAAACTCATCACAACCACGATGATGAGAACCACCATTACCAAGGCGAATCTTGGCAGTATTCTCTTGAATTTGTCTTTATCCATTGTCAACTGTTTCATTGTTAAGCCCTCCAAAGGCCATATTCAAAATTCTAGGCTGGGTGAAATCCTTCTTGTCAGTCAATTCTCCCATGACTCTTCCACCAGCCATAACAATAATTCTATCTGCAACACCGATGAGTTCAGGCAATTCAGAAGAAATCATTATTATTGCTATTCCACGTTTTGCCAGATCGACCATGATATTGTATATAGTCGCCTTAGCTCCAACATCGATGCCCCTGGTAGGCTCGTCCATAATCAGGACTTTCGGTTCCGACATCAATGATTTGGCAAGAACAGTCTTCTGCTGGTTTCCACCTGAAAGACTGCCTATCTCGTCTTCAATGTCGTTCATCTTGATTGTCATTTCTTCTGCATACTGCTTGCATGCTTTCTTTTCCTCATGTTTCTTGATAAAGCAGCCAGAAGAAACTTCTGACAGATTCTGAAGAGCAATGTTCTCACGAATGCTTCTTCCGAAAACAAGGCCAAGAAGCTTTCTGTCTTCCGGAGCCATTATGATACGGTGCTTGATCGCTTCATGAGGATTGGCAATGGTTATCTTCTTGCCATGCAGATAGATTTCACCAGAAGTGAACTTGTCATAGCCTACAAGAGCTCTCATAACCTCACTTCGTCCGGCACCTACAAGTCCTGCAAATCCAAGAATCTCGCCAGCATGTACAGAAAAGCTCACATTACTGAAAACCCCATCGCTTGTGAAATCCTTCACTTCAAGAACTTTTTCGCCTCTTGGTGCAGTATTGCACGGATAGCCGCTTCCGAGTTCTCGTCCAACCATCATGTTGATAAGCTGCTGGTTAGAAGCTTCTTTGGTTTCTACGCAGCCAATGAACTTGCCATCTCTCAGAACTGAAATTCTATCTGAAATCTCAAATACTTCTTCCATTCGGTGAGAAATGTAGATGATTCCAACTTTCTGATTCTTGAGATTGCCGATGATCTTGAATAGAACATCAGATTCATTTTCAGAAAGAGAAGATGTCGGCTCATCCATTATTATCACTTTAGAATTGTAAGAGACGGCCTTTATGATCTCTACCATCTGAACCTGCGCTATATTCAGATTCTTCATCTTCATAGTCGGTTTGATGTAGTCAGAAACTTCATATTTATCAAGAAGCACTTGCGTATCCTGATTCACTGCTTTCCGATCCATGAACGGAAGCCCTTTGATCTTCTGCTTCTCCCTTCCAAGAAAGATGTTTTCTGCAACAGTCATCTCTGGAATCGGAGTCAGTTCCTGATGGATCATCGAAATTCCAGCATTCAAAGCCTCTCTTGGATCTTTGAAATCAACTTCGCATCCATCAAAGAGAACCTGTCCGGCGTCTTTGGAATAAATCCCCATGATGATCTTCATCAAAGTTGATTTTCCTGCACCGTTCTCGCCCATAAGTGCATGAACCTCTCCAGGTTTTACTGTAAGTCCTGCTTCATCAAGCACTTTCACCCCAGAAAAGGATTTGCAGATACCACGAGCTTCAAGCAAGTATTGTTCGTTTGCCACTGTCATTCTCCCAAGTCAATCAATCAAAGATGCAAATCCGGATTTTCTGAGAAATGCTTCAGAATAACAATCGGATCAGTAGCTGAATCATTATGAATAACAACCCCGTCTTCTGCAGCTTTAGCTGTTACAAAGTATTCATCATGAGTAAGTTCGCCATAACGAATCAAAGCAGGCGATTCAATCTTATGTCCGCCAAAGGTACCATGGCCTTCAAGACAAATCAAACCATAGGCTGCATTATCCTTGATAGTAACTGTGCTTCCTGGCAGAACTGTAAGCCGCTTTGCGCAGACAAGGTTGTTCTTGTAGCTGATCCACTCTTCGATGTATCCATCGTCAAGCATGTCCTTCATGTCTCTTACAGGTCTTGGCTTCATGAACCGCTTGTTATGGAAATCAGGATCAACATTCACATCCCAATCAATAACATCAAGGAGGTATTCGTAGTTTCCAACTTCCTCAGGAGGAGTATTTTTCCAGAGAAGATCCTCTCCTACTATCTGTCCATTCATCAGGACAGACTGATACATTGCATAAACATCAGAAGCAAACTGAGGTTCATAAGTGCAAAGCGAGCCTGGTGCATGCATGACTCCTGGAGGTACATCCCATCCAGTATCAAGTTCAAGCTTATATGCCCTGGAGAGAGCAAGAATGTTGTTGTCTCCCTTAGTGAAATTCTTCAATGACTCAAGAACCTGATCCTTTGTTGTCTCTGGGTTGAATCCAAAGAATGTGAATGGGAACTCTCCGCCATGATTGTTCATCTGTGCCGGGAAAAAGTACATCTCAGGCTTTCCGCACGAACCTACTCTCTTAGCATGCTGATCACGATGATGGATGTGATGAGGCAGCGGACCTGCATTGTCAAAGAACTTCGAGAACATCGGCCATCTGTGGTACTTGTCCCAAAGGGTTTTCCCAATCATCTCTGGCCCGAGAAGATCTACAGCATCACGAAGAAGGACTTTGTCCTTGCCTGTTTCATCAACAACAATATAACTGAGACCTTCATCTTCAGGCGTTCCAGGACCATTCTCTGCCCAAGTTGTCGATGAGAACCATCTCTCGTCTATTCCGCCTCTCTGTCCAAGTACATAATAATCAGCTGGATGAAGCTTAATTCTCTTTCCAGGTCGGCAGAAAGATCTTGGTACCCAAGTCGGAGCAAGCCTAAGAATACCATTGCCGTTTTCCAGCGCTTGTTCAGCTAACACCTTTTTACTTTCCATAATTGCGACTCCTTTTCGATTAGACACATCAGATGTGAGTGAGAATTGCTTTCAGCATTTC
>JALNXV010000053.1 GCA_023230175.1 Candidatus Cloacimonadota bacterium | reverse complement strand
TCCTTGAAGGCTCGGATTCCCCATACTATGAGACTTGTCTCAAATCAGTGGAGAAGATGGCAAGCGACGAGACCAATGGGAAGAGTCCTGAGACAGCTGCCAGGGCAATAGTCCGCATGCTATCAAGACGAGAGCCTCCTGTCCGCTGTGCAGTTGGCTTCGAATACAAGCTGTTCACAATGCTCAAGCGACTGCTTCCAGCAAGGTTCATTGAGTTCCTGCTGAGGAAAATGTATATACCGAAGTGATTAATTGAAATCACCTCTTATAGTTCGTACCGTATCATTCATCAGTTTAAACTGCTTGTATGGGACATAATCGGGAATAGAGTTTCCTGATCCAAAAGCAAATCCGCCGTGATGGATTGAATGGCTGACTACATTTTGAATATATTCCATCATTTGCTGTGGATTGAGTTCGATTACGCAGTCTGTGTCGATTCCTCCGAAGTTGCCGATTCTTTCCCCGTATTTTTCAACCCAAACTGGGAAAGGAGCGATTTGATCTTCGTTGGAGTGTTTTGCATCGATTTTCACGGTATTGATGATTTCTTCCATAACGCTGAATATGCAGCCGCATGAGTGTAGCAGAAAAGGTTTTCCATAGGAATGAACCTCTGATACAATGTTTTTGTATTGAGGAATTATCAAATCAACGATATCTTGCTTTGACAGAAGAGTGGAGGATTTGAATCCAAGATCATCTCCGAAGCGACAGACACAGAAGATGTCGCCGAATTCAGCTAGGAATCTTTTCCATATCTTGAGGTTTGTTTCCCCTACTTTGCGGAACATGTCTTCATACAACAGTTCGTCATCTGCTTTCATGTAGCATAGGTCTTCAAATCCAACAAGATCTTGAACGCATTCGAATATTCCGTTTCCAACGCCGCCTATGGCTTTCATTCCCTCCGGCATATTTCGCCTCAAGGCTTTGAAATACTTTGAGTTTTCCTTGAAATACAGATCCGGGATTTTATCCCAAGGGTACTGGTCAAAATCTTCACGCGTTTGAATAACTCCCTTCTTGTGTCCGCCGAGAGCGCCTGATCCAGGCATTGAAGGACCTATGCATTCCTCAAAGGAGACAGTATCATAGCCGTGCTGTTTGAAAAAACCGCAGTATATTGAAAAAAACATATCAAGATCGTCGATATTTCCATCATATAGAAAAGCGAATTTCTTATTCAGTCCTTCTTCCATTACCTTCGTAGAGATAATATGTTCATAAAGCGGAAAACGCTTTACTTCGATGTTTCTTGCTGCTTTTTCGATGTTAGAGTAATCGGGAATGAATTCGTTCATAAAACTCCTCTTTCAAAACCATAATAAACATATTAAAATAGGAATGCATTCTGGTTTGAATTTTGGACAAAATTGTACAAGGAGCTTTTTTATGAAATCAATCATGTGGTATGATCCCCCTTTGTTTGAAAAAGAAAGAATCATGTTCACTACCAATGAACTTAACATACCAGGACTATCTCTTTTCGGGTTTTATAGTTCTCAGGCTGCTTGTGATCCATTGAAAAGGCATTATCATAAGGATTGCTATGAGGTAACTTATATCAAAGAGGGTACGGTTGTATACGAAACGGATGAAAAACAATTCCGTTTGACTCGAGGCTCCCTTCTAATAATGCCGCCAAATATAGATCACAGTACTGGAGAAACCCCATTTGGATTGAACACCCAGTACTGGTTTCGTCTTGAAATGAACAGGCCTGACAATTTTCTTTTTCTTTCAGATGAAAGAGCAGACCATATTTTGAAAGGAATCAGAAGAAAAGAACTGGATTTAGTGAATCTTAACATTTCATCAGCCAATCGTATTCTTGATGATGTATTCAAACTCTTTGGTTCTCCATCGCAAGAAAATCGAAATGTTGGTGCAACTTTGCTTTCGTATTTTTTATTGATGGTTGTCGATGACAACTTGAATGACAAAGAAAAGAATAGCATGAAGAATCAGATTATGTCAGAAATATGTGAACACATAAATAATCATCCTGACGAAGTGTACAAGCTTGAAGATCTAGCTGATAATGCAAACATGTCCTTATCCTCCTTTATTACTGCTTTCCACAGTTATACTGGTTTTCCTCCTAGAGAATACCTAAATATCAATAAGATAAAGGCCGCTAAAAGGATGTTGATGCACCAATCGATTACTCAAGTGGCAATGGATTTGAATTTCTCGAGCAGTAATTATTTTGCAACAGTTTTTAAAAAAGTAACAGGAATAACACCAACTGAATACTTGAACAGAAACAAATAGCTAATTCTTCCAGTCTCTGATTGCTTTGAATTAAGTACTGATTTGAATTAACCGAATAGGAGTACTTAATCGGTAATTGTGTTCGAAATTGAGTTTTCTGCAAATTTGAATGCGTGCAGAATGAAAATCGTTGATAAATATATTGTACAAGGAATTCCAAGGCTTGATTGGTCTGGCTTCGTATGTGAGGTTTTAAGGTGATTCTGATAATCTATGTTAAATGAAGGGACTTGTTGATTTCCTTTATGAAAAATAAAACATCCACAGGAGGTAGTTTTATGAAAAAAATCATTGTTGTCTTGATGGTTGCTGTATTGGCAATGTCAAGCGTGTTTGCCCAGGGCGTTGAGGAAACTCATACCAAGAGCAAGGTGATTGCAGGAGTTGTGTTCCAAGAGGATCAGTTCATGAAGACTTTGTCTAAAGGTTATTCTGATGCTGCAAAAAACAGAGGATATGAAATCCAGCTGGCCAATACAACAAATGACCAGTCCAAAGAATCTGATTTCATCAACACCTATGCAGCGCAGAAAATCGCAGGCGTTGCGATTTCCCCAATGAATACACAGGTATCGCCAGCAGTCCTTTCTGATGCAAACGATGCTGGATTGGTTATTTCTATCTGCAATGCTGCAATTGATGCCTTCCCATATGCTGTTGCAAGTTACACTGCCGACAACTATTCATTCTGCCATCAGACTGGTGTGAATGCTGCAAAGTATCTACTTGAGAAAGATGCAAACAAGACTTACAAGGTTGGAATCGTTCAGTACAAGACATTGGTTCCTGAGCAGTCCTCTGAGAGAATCAGAGGTTTTTTCACCGCATTGGATGAAGCTGGTGTGAAGTACGAAATTGTTGCCGACCAAGATGCATGGCTTCAGGATATGGCTGTTGCCAAAACTGGAGATATGCTTGCTGCTAATCCTGACATTGATTTCATCTATGCCGCAAATGATGGCGGTACAGTTGGTTCAGTAATGGCTGTCGAGAATGCTGGTCTTGCAGGAAAAACCGTTGTTTTCGGAACTGATGCTTCTGAACAGATAGTTGATCTTCTGAAAGATCCGAATAATATTCTTCAGGCTGTAACAGGGCAGGATCCGTATGCAATAGGATACGAAGCTGTTGATGCATTGATTAATAGAATCGAAGGGATTCATTTTGAAGGTGAAGGAAAAACAAATATCATTCCTGGAACACCTCTCGTACGTGGAGATAATGCAGAACTTGATGCTTTCATTGCAGACTGGCAGTCAAAAATGTGATTTGGTCTAGATTAATTTTTCAGAGTGGTACTATTTGTGCCACTCTGAATTGTTTGATGAGAATGCGACATGAGTGTTTTAAGAACTGAAAATATAACCAAAGTTTATCCAGGAACTGCAGCGTTGGATAATGTTTCCGTTTCATTTGACAGCGGGAAGGTTCATGCTTTGATTGGAAAGAATGGATCAGGAAAATCGACTCTAGTTAAAGTCTTTTCTGGTGCAATCCAGCCAACCTCGGGTAAGTTTTTCCTTAATGATGCCGAGATGCATTTCGAGGCTCCTACAGATGCCTTTTCAAAAGGAATCGCCACTGTGTATCAGGAACTTAGCCTGGTTCCATATCTTTCTGTAGCTGAGAATATTTTCCTTGGCCGTTTGCCGAAGAAAAGAAAAGTAATAGATTGGAAAAAAACTTATGCCATGGCTAAAGAAATGCTTGATGGCATGAATGTTGATATAGATCCTCATGAGAAAGTGTTCAAGCTGAGTATGTGGCAATGTCAGGTTGTTGAGATTACAAAGGCTATGAGCTTCAATCCCAAAGTGCTGATGCTTGATGAGCCTACTTCTGCCTTGGCCAACAATGAAACTCAAAGGCTTTTTGAAGTAATCAGACAGCTTAAGAAAAAAGATGTGATTATCATATATATATCGCATCGACTTCAGGAACTCTGGGAGATTGCTGATACTGTGACGGTTTTCCGTGATGGAAAATATGTTGGAAATGGTGAGATTGCTCAGCTTTCACACAAGGATATAATCCGAATGATGTTCGGAGATGTAAAGATTAATACCAGGCCGAAGGATCTGATGGCCCAGAATGAAGTGATAATGGAAGTCAAGGGGCTTACCCGCAAAGGCAAGTTCGAAGATGTTTCATTTAAACTTAGAAAAGGAGAGATTCTTGGAATTGCAGGAATGCTTGGAGCTGGACGAACAGAACTTCTCCGTAGTATTTTCGGTGCCGATTCCTTTGATTCGGGTTCGATAATCATCGATGGACAGAAAAGCTACAAGAAATCCGATACTGTGCACATGAAAAGCCTTGGAATGGGATTAACTCCAGAAGAACGCAAGACGCAAGGAATCATTCTTATTCATTCAATCAGGGATAATCTCTGCTATTCCTGCTTGGATCGCATTTCAAACAGGCATGTCATTGACAACAAGAAACGAATTCAGCTTGCAAACAAGCAGGTGGATGAACTTGAAATCAAGATATCCGGAATAAACGCCAATGCAAATTCCCTTTCAGGAGGAAACCAGCAGAAGGTGGTTATTGGAAACTGGCTTAACAATGAACCGAAGATAATGATGTATGATGAACCTACAAGAGGAATTGATGTACAAGCAAAACAACAGATCTTCAATATTATGTGGGATCAGTCGCGTTCTGGCATTTCAAGTATTTTTGTTTCGTCTGAACTTGAGGAACTTCTGGAAGTCTGTCATAGAATTCTGATTATGTATCAAGGAAGAGTGATCGGTGAAGTGAATCCTGACAATATGACTATTGATGAATTGTATGCAATTTGCATGGGAGGAATAATTAATGAAGATTAACATGGAATTGTTTTCCAAGAAAAAAACAAATATTTTTCTTTTGGATCATATGATCGAGATTCTTTTGCTTGTGCTTATCTTGATTGTTAGTTGCATTTCTCCAGCATTCCTTACTGTGGGGAATATCTTGAATATTCTTCGCAACGTTGCGATGAAAGGTGTTATCGCCTATGGGATGTGTCTTGTAATTATTGCAGGTGAGATAGATCTGTCCGTGGGATCCACAGTGGCTCTTTCAGGTGTTCTGATTGCATGGACCAGCAAGAACCTCAATGCTTCGTTTGGAATTCCAATTGAATGGGGTGCCTTGATTGGTGTAGTGTTTGCGATAGCTGTTGCAATCCTTGTCGGGTTTTTCCATGCCTGGGCGAGGCATCATTTCAATATGCCTTCATTTATTGTGACTTTGGCTACTCTCAATATCCTGTATGGGCTTGCTGCAATCGTCTGCGAAGGCTTCCCGATTGTCAATGCATTCCCGAAGTGGTATGTGTTCCTCGGAACAGGGAAGATATTTGGAATACCATTCCCGGCTCTGGTGTTTATTCTAGTTTTTTTTGCTTTCTGGTTTCTTACAGAAAAGACTGATCTGGGACGAAAAATCTATGCAGTTGGTGGAAACAGTGAAGCAGCGAGATTGAATGGAATTAACGTCTGGAGAACAAGGGTTTTTGTTTTCTGCACTATTCAGGTCATGTGCGTCCTTGGCGGTGTAATGAATTCTGCTCAAGTCCGTTCTGCAACATTTGGTTTCGGAAGAGGATGGGAAACACAGATTATTTCGTCCGTAGTCATCGGCGGAACGAGCATGCTAGGTGGAATCGGAACCATCTGGGGAACAATTATTGGTGTTCTGTTTACAGGCATTATCTCTAATGCAATGACTCTGCTGAACGTGAATGAATTCATGCAGTATGTCGTCAATGGATCTTTGATGTTCTGCGCAGTAATGTTCAATACATATATGACCAAGAAAAGAAACTAATTGATCGTTTAGAAAAAAAGGATTTCAAAATTATTAAGGAGTAATCAATGACATCAAGAGAAAGAGTTCTAAATGCAATCAATCATAAAGAAAGTGATAGAATTCCTTTGGATCTAGGGTCTACCAGAAGTTCTGGGATTTCCGGAATTGCGTATAATAATCTAAAGAAAGAGTTAGGAATCAAAACTGGCCATACACGGGTTTTTGATGTTGTTCAACAAATTGCACAAGTTGAAGAACCGATAATTGAAAGGTTTGGAATTGATACGCTTGATATTGGAAGAATCTATGATACTGCCGATAATGACTGGTATGATGTACATCTTTCAGATGGCTCTGTTGCACAATGGCCGGTTTGGTTCAAACCAGTCAAAGAAGGAACCGAATTAAGATTCTACGACAAAGAGGGCTTTTTGATTGGTAGGATGCCCGATGGCGCAACTTTCTTTGATCAAGGAACATTCCCGTATCTAGAAGATTATCCTGATAATTATGATTGCTTTGATGCGGATATGTCCAAAGTGATTTGGCAGAAACTTTCCTGCGCCCCATGGAATCACTCCAATGATCCGGCATTTTTTGATAAATTGAGGGCCAATGTTTTGGATATGCGTAAGAAAACAGACAAAGCTCTTGTCCTTGCTGTTGGATGCAACCTATTTGAATGGGGGACATATCTCAGGAGAATTGACAACTTCTTGATGGACATCTATTCTGATCCGGAAAACGTTCAGAAACTTCTTGACAAGCTGCTGGAGAAGCATATGGCGACTCTTGATAAAGTCTGCAGTTCCATAGGTGATGTTGTAGACATCATCTGCTTTGGAGATGACCTTGGAATGGATACCGGCATGTTCATGTCAAAGGATCATTACAGGAGATTCTTCAAGCCACGTGAAAAACTGATGTGCGAGTATGTTCATAAGCACAGCAAAATGCACACGATGCTTCATTCCTGTGGCTCTGTATTCCCGATTATTGATGATTTCATAGACGCTGGATTTGAAATACTCAATCCGGTTCAGACTTCTGCGCGCCAGATGAATCCGCTGTCTCTCAAGAGGGAATTCGGGAGCAGCATAACTTTCTGGGGTGGTGGATGCAATACTAGAAGTGTTCTTAATAGATCTACCACTGAAGAAGTGTCTGATTATGTGCAGAAGACGATAGAAATATTCGCTCCAGGCGGAGGATTTGTTTTCAATCAGGAGCACAATATCATGCCGGATGTGCCTGCAACAAATATTCTTGCTATGTATGAAGCAGTGTGTAGATACAAGTACTGAAAAACTTGTTTTCAAGGAGATTCTTGGATGAAACGAAGTGAAGTGAATGGATATATCAAGGAAGCGGAACAAATTATGGCCAATCGTAGTTTTTTTCTCCCTCAATGGGCTAGTTGGACTCTTGATGAATGGTCTAAGAACAAAAGTAAATGCACTGAAATACTGGACTCGATGCTCGGTTGGGATATTACTGATTTTGGTAGCGGCAATTATCTTAAGACTGGTTTGTTTCTCTTTACTTTGAGAAATGGAAATCCTGATCGGAATACTAAAACTTATGCCGAGAAGATCATGATAGTTAAGGAAAATCAGGAATGCCCATTGCACTTTCACTGGCATAAAAATGAGGATATCATTAATCGTGGTGGGGGAATTCTTGTTTTTCAGCTTTTCAAAGCTACGCGAGATGAGCAGCTTTCGGAAGACGATGTTTTGATTCAGGTTGATGGAATCACTACCGTCCTCAAGGCAGGAGAAAAGCTTGAACTTGTCAACGGACAGAGTATCTGTCTAAGCCCTGGCATATACCATCGTTTCTATGCAAAGAAGGGAACTGGCTACGTTCTTGCAGGAGAGGTCAGTTCAATAAATGATGACACGACCGATAATAGGTTCTTTAAACCAGCTGGGCGATTTCCGATAATTGAGGAAAACGCCAAACCTTACAGGCTCCTTGTTTCTGACTATGGAACTTTGCTGAATTAAAAGCCATTTTGCATTAGCGCAGTTGACTTATTCTTTCGTAAAATTGTTGCTTTTTCACGAAACAAACTTTACCGCTATATAGAAGACTGTGGATTGATAGTTCCATTTTCTAAAAAATAAAGTTTTAGTCATTATATTTACCAAAAAATCAATTAGTGTCTTTAAAATTGAGTATTTGAAAGTATATTTTTCATATTAATAAAATACTGCAATAATATGTATGTTTTATGCTTTTATCCTTTTTTACTCTTTTGCTTTCTATAATTCAAAGGAGATGAACCTGTGTATTGCTTGAACTGCTTGCTCAAATGAAATTCACTGCTGTAATTTAGCTTGCTAGCAATCTGCTTTACAGAAAGGTTAGTGGAAACAAGAAAGCCGATTGTGGCTTCTATGCGTAGCTGAGTATAATATTTCATAGGTGAAATATGCATGTTGCTTTGAAACATCCGAATTAAATATGATTCTGAAAGGTTCAGCTTTGAAGCTACTTCTCCCAAAGTTAGGTTTTCTGCAACATGCGACTGAAAAAAGCGTAGGGCGTTTTCAATATGAAGACTTGAGTTTGGGTATTCATCGAGGAAGGAATACTCTGGGAGTTTGTATACTAATTCAAGTAATTGATGAATAGAACTCAAATTAAGCCATTGTGAACTTGAATTATTTTTGCTTCGCATCTCCTCAAAGAAAAACCTCATGCTGTTTTTCATTTTTTGGGGACCTTGTATTTCCATCGTTTTACAGATCTCCATTATGTCGGATTCGTTCTCATCAAGGCTGAATAGAACTGCATAATAGGAGAGAGGCTTGTTAAGGTCATCAGCAATGACAAAGTGTGAATTTCCCTCTGTGTTTGCAAATATCGCATTATCGAAAATCCTGTATTTTTTCCCAAGAATATGGAAAGTTCCTGATCCGCTCATGAAATAAGTCAGTTCGGCCTGATGTTGTTCATGGTGATGGATTCTGCTGTGCCAGATTAGATCTTCTTTGTCTTTAAGCTGATAAACAAAAACAATGTCAATGATTTTCATATGTCAATAATATATATGATTTATCAATTTTGTCTATTCACAAGATGTCAATTAACCGCAAAAAATAAACATACAGACAGCAGAAAAGGCTGTGTGTGAAAGGAGAAAATCCGATCGTACTGATTGGATAATAATTAAAGGAGGAAGGACAAATGAAGAGACTAGGATTAGTTCTTATTGTTCTGGTTGTAGCTTGTGGAATGCTTTTTGCTCAGGGAGCAAATGAAACAAAAACCATTAAGGTAGCAAATTCGGTCGCAGAGTATAATGAATGGAACCATCTTTTTGAGAAGGTGATGATTGAGAAGTGCACAGAGTATGGTTATCAGTATCAGCTTTTTGATTCTGCCCAGGATTCTGAAACACAGATCAACCAGGTTCGTTCTGCAATAGCGCAGGGATTCAACGTACTGGTTATTCAGCCGTCAAACAATGCCGCTCTTGCTCCAGTCATGGGTGATGCTGCTGACGCTGGAATGATTGTTATAAGTCTTTACGACATTTCTGCTGATCTTGGAATCAATGATAAAATCTATCAAGTTCTTTTCGGACAGAAAGCGTCTGGTGTTCTTCAGGCAGAAGAGTACGTAAAGCTAGAAGGCGAGAAAAACAAGGTTGCAATCATTGCTGGACTGACCGGTGCGGATAACGCACAGCAGAGAACTGCTGGATTCATGGAAGTATTCAACAAGTATCCTGGAATCGAAGTTGTTCAGACTGTGTATTGCGACTGGGATAGACAGAAAGCTATGGCAGCTGCAGAAGACATTATCACCGCTCATCCAGATCTTGATGCATTTATTGTTCAGGATGATGGCATGTCATGGGGCGTTCATGAGGCAATTGTTGCAGCAGGAAAGACAGCTCAGATCAAGATTGCATCTCAGGGATTCTATGAAAGTTCAATTCAGGCTCTCAAGGATGGTTTCTGGCTCTTCACGATTACATATCCAGCTGGATTCTTTGCTCGTGATGCAGTGGATCTTGCTCATAACATTCTTACTGGACAGAAAGTTGATAGAGTACAGACATTAGGAATGGAACTTGTAACGGTAGAAAATGCTGATACAGCAGCCCACGACTAATAGAACTTCAAATCGGTTTTTTGATTAATCGCAGCGGGTCTTGTCGTTACGATGAGACCCGCTTTTGCAACAGGTATTGAAGAAAAATGAATACACCTTTTATTGAAATAAAAAACATCAGCAAAGCATTTCCTGGCGTTCAAGCTTTGGATAATGTGAGCTTCTCTGTTCAGCCTGGAGAAATAAGAGCTCTCGTAGGGGAAAATGGTGCGGGAAAGTCTACATTGGTGAAAATCCTCAACGGGAACTATAAGAAAGATCAAGGGCAGATTCTCATAGAAGGAAAGCCTGTAGTGATTGACAATCCTCTTGTTGCAGCAAAGCTTGGAATAAGCATTATTTTCCAGGAACTTAACCAAGTGGATTATCTATCAGTAGCAGAGAATATTTTTGCTGGAAGGCTTGCTTCAAAGGGCAAGCTGATTGACTGGAATGAAATAAATTTGAAAGCAGCGGAATTGCTTCATCGAATTCATTTTGACATTGACCCGAAGACTGAAGTCAAGACTCTTTCTGTTGCTGGGAAGCAGATGGTAGAAATAGCAAAGGCCTTGAGCTACAATTCTAAGCTGATTCTGATGGATGAACCATCTGCAACATTGACAAAGAATGAACTTGAAAACCTTTTTGATATTATCGCAGACCTGAAGAAGAAGGGAATTGCAGTTATCTACATATCTCATAGACTGGATGAAATTTTCTCGGTTTGTGAAACTGTAACAGTTATGCGGGATGGAAAAGTTATTGGGACAGATTCTGTCAGCAATTTCACATCTGATCGTTTGGTTGAAATGATGGTTGGCCGTGAGATCAATAACACGATTCCGAAAAGATCAAGCAAGATTGGCAAAGAAGTGCTTAGAGTTAAAGGACTTAAGCGGAGAGGTATTGATTCTTCAGTTGATTTCTATCTGCGTGAGGGAGAAGTGCTTGGGATTGCCGGTCTTGTTGGTGCTGGACGAACTGAAACGATGAGAGCCCTTTTTGGTGTGGATTTCATTGATGGCGGTGAATTCTGGGTTGATGGCAAGAAAGTTGATATTAATACGCCTAAAGATGCAAAGAAGCTAAAGATTGGATTCCTTACTGAGGATCGGAAAGTACAGGGGCTTACTCTTGATTTTACAGTTGAAAGCAATATTGTCATGGCGAACTTGGAAAGCATTGTCAGCAAATTCTTCATCAGCAATAAGAAAGAGACGGAAGTAGCCAAAAAATATATAGATATGCTTAATATAAAGACTCCTTCTACCAAGCAGAAAGTCCTGAATCTTTCAGGCGGTAATCAACAGAAAGTAGTTGTTGCGAAATGGCTTAATGCCGATTCCGATATAATCATTATGGATGAACCTACAAGGGGAATCGATGTCGGTGCAAAACTCGAAATCTATGAAATCATCAATGATTTAGTAAGCAAGAACAAGTCAATCATTCTTATATCGAGTGAATTAAATGAAATTGTTGGACTCAGCGACCGTGTAATGGTTATGAAAGACAATCGATTCGTTTCTGAGTTGCAGAAAGATGAAATCAGCTCAGTAAATGTCATGAAATTTGCATTCTGAGGTATGACGATGGAAAAAACGAAAAGCATTAACATGAAAAGCATTCTGAAATGGTGCCAGAACAATATTAACCTCGTCATTCTGATTTTAATGATAATCATTGGTGCATTGATGAGTGATGCATTTCTCAGTTTAAGTAACCTTATGAACCTCTTCAGAAGAGTTGCGATTAATGGAATCATGGCAATCGGATTTACAATGACGCTTCTCATTGGCGGATTCGACTTAAGCATTGGTTCAACGCTTTCTATGGGTGCAGTATTCGCTGTTGGTATTTCCAATACGACGGGTAGTTATGTGGCTGGAATTGCTGTGGCTCTTCTATCAGGAATCCTGATGGGGTTTCTTAATGGATACATGATGAAGCTTACCCGAGGAGGAAGCGGAGAAGCTTTTCTGATTACTATGGCGACTTCCTTTATTGGAACTGCAATTGCCCTTACATATTGCAAGGGGCTTGATCTATATGCGAAGAATCCACCTCAATGGTATCGAAATATTGGAATGGGTGAAGTCCTAGGGTTCCCTGTTGCTGCTTTGATATGGATTATTCTGATGGTGATTTTTCAGCTGATCATCAAGAAAACGAAGCTTGGAAGGCGAATGATCCTCTGCGGAGCCAATCCAAGTTCGGCTTTCCTTGTTGGTGTCGACGTTGGCAAACTCAAGATTCTCGGATTCACAATTGCTGGTTTTCTTGCTGCTATTTCTGGAATCATCCTTACTGCAAGAACTACTGCTGGCGGACCTAACTCTGGAGCTGGCGGAGACTTTGATGCCGCCATTGCATCAATTATTGGAGGCAACTCCTTGATTGGTGGGCATGGCGGAATGATTCAGGTGTTCATTGGAACACTTATATATGGTCTTATTACCAATATTCTGAATCTGGGTGGTGTTGAATCTGCTGTTCAGTACATAGTCAAGGGTGCTGTTCTTTTGCTTGCAATATGTCTTGATAACCTGAAGGAGCGATAATATGACCGAAGCTCTTGAGAAAAAACAATCTTTGTTTGTAAAAAAGCTGTTCAAAGACTACAGAATTCCGCTTCTTGCCGTTGTGGTATTCATCGTAGTGTCGATTATTCGTCCTCGCTTTGTCAGTACATACAATCTTTTCACTCTTTTTGATGCTATTCCAGGTTACGGAATTGCAGCAGTAGGGCTTACTTTTGTTCTGCTTTGCGGTCAGCTTGATATTTCTATTGGATCAGTTATGGCCCTTTCATCATGCGTTTTCATGATGATGCTCAAAAATGGCAGTCCGTTTGTTCTTGCAATGCTTGTTGCACTTCTTATTGGTGCTTGCTGTGGGGCTGTTACTGGATTCTTCATTTCCACTTTCCGACTTTCACCATTCATCGTATCAATGACGATGCAGCTGATTTGCAAAGGCATAGCTCTTACAATTACCCATTCGACGCCTGTTGCGTATCAGCATCCGACTTTGGTTGCAATAAGTGATATGAAACTCGGACCCATTCCTATCACGATGCTTCTGTTTCTGCTTGTTGTGTTCATTGCGTACTTTGTAATGAGAAAGACACAGTATGGACGGAATCTTTACGTTATCGGCGGCAATATCAATGTGGCTGATAATCTTGGATTAAATGTTAGGATGCATCTCTGGTCGATTTTCATCATTCAGGGCTTCTGCTCTGCGCTTGGCGGACTCTGTCTGATGACAAGGCAATTCAGCGCTTCTGGAAACCTGGCAATTGATGGAATCATGACAATCATTCCTATGGTCATTGTTGGTGGAACAATGTTTTCGGGCGGAAAGGGCGATTCCATCAAGACGCTTTATGGCGCTGTTCTTATGGAAATAATATACAACGCAATGGCTATGTTCAACATGGGTGCGAACATGCA
>JALNXV010000440.1 GCA_023230175.1 Candidatus Cloacimonadota bacterium | reverse complement strand
TACAATGGCAAATATAAATGATGAATTATTAAGAAAGATACTACATAATACGACATCAAGAATACCGATTTGGGACATAGATGAAGAACAAGATACTGATTTTATATCAACTTTAGCTTCTGATAATGGATTATTATCAAACCAAGATATTTCGTCAATTTTCGGAGATTATTGGAATAAAGATAACTCGGAAGAAATAATAAAAAATCAAGTAGTTAGAGATGCTTTAACTCGGAGTGGGAATTCATTAGCAAATCAGCTTAGAACACTGGATACACAAGGTAGTGCATCAACAACAAGTAATGACAATGAAATTTTCTCGATGATAAAAGACTACAATAAGGGATTAGGTCAAAGAACTGATTTACTTCATGGAGCGAAAACAGCAACTAATTTAGGCTTATTGTTAAACAACATTATGCAACCAGAGGGTGATAAACTGCCTTCTCAAATAAACCTTACTAGACCCGATATACAGTACGATGATACACTAAGACGAAGAATGGTATCAGAAGCAGGGAAACAGTCTAACGTGGCTCAAATGAATGCGATGAAAATGGGTATGGGTTCAGCAATACCAGCAATCAGTGCAAGCATGTTAAGTGCTACCAATGATGCAAACACACAAGCCCAAGCAAGCATAAATGAAGTTCAACAAAAGAATGCTATCATGGCAGCCGACATAGCCAATAAAGAAGTAGAAGCTAATCTAATGTTAAAAGAGAAAAACATTCAAGATGCTTTGATGAAGAATGAATTAAGGAATAAAGCTATTTCGGGACAGACAGATACTACATTTAGGGACTTAGGGAAATGGCAACAACAAAGAGAAGCCATTAACCAAGAAGATATGCTTGCAGATATATTTAAAAGAACTCCTCAATCAGGAGGTAATGTGAATGAATGGCTAAAAGCTATGGGACTTTCTTTTTCAGATGGTAAAGGAACATCACGAAAAGGTAAAGGTACAAAGTTTTATGATGCAGATGGAAATGAAATTTTTACACAATAAAAATAATAATAATTATGGCAATTCTAGGAAGAAATAGTCAGGCACAATATTATCAATCGGGAGGAGAGGGTTTAGAGACTATAAAACCTTTATCAGCTCAATATGGTTTAATGGGAAGACCTAAACAATCAGAAACACCCGAATATGAATCGGTGGCTGAAAATGGATTACAACAACAAACTATAGATGTACTAACAATGGAGAGTACACTTCAAACAGATTTAGCTGGGATATATAATGAAGGAGAAAAATTAGTTTCCAAGTATGGTTCAATGGGTGAAGCATTAAAGACAGAAGAGGACAAGAATGGGTGGTTAAATCTTCAATGGTAGCAGCTAAAAAGAATTTAATTCAATCTATGGTAGCTACACAAAAGAGTAACTTTACTAAATTTGAAGCTGATACTAATAGAAAAGATTTGCAATCTTTAGCCTTTGTTGATAATGGTATAATCCTTAATACTGGTGGTTTAGGAACAAAGGTAGACATGTTGTCATTTTTTAATCTTGAAAATGAAAAAGGCGAAAAAATAAATATAAGCCCTGATGATATCATGACAGTCGGTGATAATGCCGAAGCTCAAAATAGACATTTACCAATGTTTGATAAAAAAAATGGTAGGGTTAATATCTATCGTTCAAGTAAACCAATAGACAATAAGGCTGCCCAAGATTGGAGAAATCATACGTATGCTAATATTGGTCAATATACATTTAGTCATACAGAAGGTGATACTAAATCAGCTGGTGAATATAGAGTTGTTTATAATACAGAAAACATGACATCAAGTAATTTGATTAATTTATCTGATGCAATAGATGACAGAATTGGTAGTCAAGCAGGATATGGTTTTAAGTTACCTACATACGGAAGCAATACAGATATTTTTTTAAGTGACTTACAAGAATATAGAGATTATTTAAAAAGGAATGGGAGTGTTCCTTTATTGGAAATGGAACCAATAGAAAAAGAGATAGAAGTGACAGATGAAAAAGGAGAAAAGTCTAAGAAGAAAGTAAAAGTGGGATTTACAATGAAACCTGTTTTAGATGAAAGCGGTAAAGTACAATTTGCTACTGCATTAAATGATGAAGCAGGATTATCATCATTTATTGCTATTAGAGAAGTGTCACAAGCAAATTCAAAAATAATGGATAAGTTTGTATCAGGAATTAAATTAGGAAATATTGCAGCAAGTAATAAGCAAGAAAAGGTATATGCTTCACCTACTGAACATTTAAAAGCCTTAATAGGTAATGTTCCAATGAGACCAGAAGCGATTTCCACTGTCACACCAAATCCACTTTTAAATTCATTTATATTAAACTTAAAAAACCCGAATATTCGTGAAAGCATAAATAACGCAGGAGCAACAACTTCATTAAATAATGCACTAGATAATATTGTAAGTATAGATGGAAATATACAAGAAGAGTGGAAAAAATTAAATTTAGCAACTACACCAGAAGAACAAAGAGAAGTAAAAAAGAGTATTATCGATTTGAAAAAGACACAAAGATTAAATTTTGAAATATTAAAAAATGAATTTAAACTAAATTCAAGATTATCTGCAAATCCAATTGTTTTTGATGCAGTTAAAGAATACATAAATTCAGTATCAAAAGAGTCTGAAAAGTATGAACAAAGCTTGTACGGTTCTTCATCTGGAGCTTCCACTTTGTATGGTGAGTATTATTCTTATAATAGCGACCAAGACTTTGCAAAAACAAATTATGGTAAGCAAAATGCAATAGGTGATAGAATGCTATATATGGGTATATCAAATACTGGAATAGATTTAAGATATAGTCGTGCTGCTAGTGTTGTATCATATCAAGGAATGTGGTATGGTTTTATTGATCCAGAACACAGGTATCAAGGCAAGCTAGCATCAGATTATGAAAACGCAGAAGATGTTTCTGCTGCAAGAGAAGATGCTTTATTGAAAAGTGATAGCAAGCAATTACAACAATCAGTACTAAGAGTTCCATTGGAAGAAATATCCGAT
>JALNXV010000052.1 GCA_023230175.1 Candidatus Cloacimonadota bacterium | reverse complement strand
ATGTAAGGTTGGATCCAACCTTACATTAATAATATAACAATATTTATCAAACTTCCAAAATTTCTTTTTCTTTATTTTTAGAAGTTTCATCAATCTTTTCAATCCATTTATCTGTAGATTTCTGAATATCATCAAGATATTTTTTTTCTTCATCTTCAGTAATGTCGCTTGATTTCTTCATCTTTTTAATAGCGTCATTTGTATCTCTTCTGATATTTCTGACAGCAACCTTACAATCTTCAGCTATTTTTTTAATTTGTTTTACTATATCTTTTCTTTTATCTTCTGTAAGAGCAGGGAAAGGCAATCTAATAATATTACCGTCGTTTTCCGGAGTAATCCCTAAATTAGCAGCTAAGATAGCCTTTTCAATATCACTTAAAGTTGATTTATCATAAGGTTGAATAGTTATCATACGTGGTTCAGGTATATTAATATTACATAATTGTTTTATCAATGTTGGTGTACCGTAATAATTAACCTTTATATCATCTAAGACAGAAGCACTTGCGCGGCCTGTTCTTGTTCTTGCGAATTGATGTATCATTGACTCAAAAGATTTATTCATTTTTTCATCAACATTTTTCAATAAATCGTTCATAATTTCTCCTTACTCATATACATAAGTTCCAATATTACGGGATAAAACTGCTTCTTTAAGATTACCTTTTACGGTAATATCAAAAACCTTAATCGGGATTTTATAATCTCGAGCAAGAGAAAAGGCTGTCATATCCATAATATTTAATTGTTGATTTAAGGCTTCACTATACGAAATTTCAGGTATAAAGACAGCATTTTTATCTTTTTTAGGGTCAGCAGTATAAATACCGTCAACTTTAGTACCCTTTAAGACAATATCACAATCAAGCTCTATAGCTCGAAGAATCGCTGCAGTATCAGTTGTGAAAAACGGATTTCCGGTTCCTCCGCAAAAAAAGCAAATTTTACCTTCTTTTAGAGAAATATCTGCTCTTTTATAGGTATAAAACTTAGCAATTTTTTCAACAGGAAAGGCAGAATAAACTTCTGTACTGTAATTTTTTTGTTTTAAGTATTCAGCAACCACTATAGCATTTTGAATTGTGGCAAGCATACCGACATTATCAGCAGCAGCTCTATTTATTTCTGAAAGCTCTTTACCTCTAAAAAAATTACCTCCACCAAGAACTATACCAATACTATAGCCCAATCTTTTTAATTCAATTATATCATCAGATAACTGATGTAAAATTGCCTGATCAAAACCAAAACCTTTATCTCCGGCTAAAAATTCACCGCTTATTTTGAGAATTAGTCTGTGGAGTTTTTCAGGTTGATACTCAGCCATAATTATTCACCAATAACAAATCTTGTAAAACGTGCTACTTGAATATTTTCGCCTAATTTAGCTATAGTTTCATTTATAATATCTTGAACTGTCTTTGTAGAATCTTTGACAAATTCTTGTTCTAATAAACAATTTTCTTTATAATATTTTTTAACTTGGCCTTCAACGATTTTTTCTACAACAGCTTCAGGTTTTCCGTCGTTAATAGCTTTATTTTTATATATTTCTCTTTCAGCATTTACTAATTCTTGATCTAAGTCTTCAGCTTTAATAGCAAGAGGATTAGTAGCAGCTATATGCATACAAACATCTTTACAGAGAGTTTCAAAATCTTCATTTCTTGCAACAAAGTCTGTTTCACAATTAATTTCTACTAATACACCAATTTTATTATTTGAATGAATATATGAATAAATTCTACCTTCTTTAGTATCTCTATCAGATTTTGATACAGCCTTAGCTATACCTTTTTCTCTAAGCCAATTTATTGCTTTTTCAATATCGCCATCGCACTGGGTTAATGCTTTTTTACAATCCATCATTCCTGCGCCGGTTTTATCTCTAAGTTCTTTTACCATTTTTGCATTAATTTCCATTTTTACTCCTATTTTTATTATAAACTAAAAATGAGGGAGACGAATCTCCCTAAATATTATTATTCTTTACCTTCTGTATCAGCTATGTCGAAATTTTCTAAATCTATTTCTTCTTCATTATTTTCTGATTCAGTTTCTTGAGTTTCTTCTTCGGATGATTCTTCTTGTGAAGCTTGACCTGAAATAGCTCCTTCAGTTGCTGTTTGATTTCCTTCTATAACTGCTTGTGATAAAATTCCTGAAATCAGGTCAATAGCACGTATAGCATCATCATTTGAAGGGATTACATAATCAACAACATCCGGGTCACAATTAGTATCAACCATTCCAATAATAGGAATACCCAAAACTCTTGCCTCGTGTACTGCAATGTGTTCATAGTTTGTATCAACTATTACAACAGCACCGGGCAAAGTATCTAATTTTCTTATACCACCAAGTGATCTTTCGATCTTGATATACTCTCTTTTCATTTTTATCTGTTCAAGCTTTGTATATGAACTGATAGTTCCGTCTTCTACTATTTGCTCATAATATTCCATTTTTTCAACAGAACGACGGATTGTTTGCATATTAGTTAGCATACCACCATACCATCTGAAGTTTACATAACTTGCATCAGCTTTTATAGCAGCGTCTTTAATAGCATCCTGAGCTTGTTTTTTTGTGCCGACAAAGA
Source organism: Candidatus Cloacimonadota bacterium (assembly GCA_023230175.1). Classification (GTDB taxonomy): domain Bacteria; phylum Cloacimonadota; class Cloacimonadia; order Cloacimonadales; family WRIO01; genus JALNXV01. The sequence goes on along the minus strand of JALNXV010000052.1, from coordinate 11,082 downwards.
GAACTTTTTCTCCCTTACGAGCAACTTCTTTAACTTGATTATAAGCAGTATTGATAGCATCAACTGTCTGCTTAAGGTCTAAAATATGAATACCATTTCTTTTTATAAAAATGTATTTTTTCATCTTTGGGTTCCATTTATGGGTCTGATGACCAAAATGTACACCTGCTTCAAGTAATTGTTTCATTGATACAACTGACATTATTTCTCCCTTATTACGGTTAAATTTAACAGATAGGATATACGCAATTCAGTTTTCAGATAGAAAACACCGCCTTGCAACTCCGTACCTGCCGGTTTTTTAAAATTATACATAGTATTAACGTTTTGAGAATTGGAAACGTTTTCTTGCTTTTGGGCGACCCGGTTTTTTACGTTCAACCATACGAGAATCTCTGGTCAATAAACCTCTTGCTTTTAAAGCTGATTTAAGAGATTCATCATATTTAACCAATGCTCTACTGATGCCATGTCTAATAGCACCGGCTTGGCTTGATAATCCACCACCACAAACATTGACTTTTAAATCAAACTTGTCGCTCATTTGAACAGTTTCAAAAGGTTGCTCGACAACCATTTCAAGAATTTCACGACCAAGATATTTCTTCATTGGTAATGAATTAATTATTCGTTTACCTGTTCCGGGAGTAATTATTACTCTCGCAACAGAAGTCTTTCTTCTTCCTACTGCATCAAAAAATTGCATTCAATATCCTCCTAAAAAGATAAACTTACAGGCTTTTGAGCCTTATGCGGATGTTCTTCACCTGCATAGATCTTTAATTTACTAATCATCTGTCTGCCTAATGAATTTTTAGGCAACATACCTTTAACTGCCCTGAATATAACTTCTTCAGGTTTTTCTGAAATCATTCTTTTAAATGACGTTTCTTTTAATCCACCGGGATATCCGCTATAATTCTGGTATGACTTTTGTAATTCTTTACTGCCTGATAATAAAACTTTTTCTGCATTTACTACTACTACAAAATCACCACAGTCTAAATTTGGACTAAAATATGTCTTATTTTTGCCTTTTAAAACTGATGCAATATGAGTACATAAACGACCTAAAGTCTGTTCAGCAGCATCTACTATATACCAGTCTTGCTTAATATCACAAGCTCTTGGTGTAAGCGTTTTCATGCTTAGCTCCTTTCTATAACAATCTATCTAATCAAAATATTTGAATGCTGGTTTTTATGTCAAGTAAAATTGTAAATTATTAAAATAAATAGCAGTAGAATATATTTTTACTTCGTTTTTGCTAATCAATTATTTCTCATCTAAAAATCATCTGAGTGACAAGGGACCTCCAAGAAGGAAAAAAGCATCCCGGAGGTCCCTTGTGTTTTTGTTGTATTTTTTTTATTAATCGTAAGATTATTGCTTAATACTATTATGTAAATTTCTTCTAATATGTATAAATCTAATTAATTCTATATTTATCAAAAAAATAATGCATCCTATTTTTCCAAAATAAGATTAAAAACAGCATATTGTTTCTGATTAAATAATATATGAATTTCATAATGATTTTTTTCTTTATTAACTGCAAATCTATTGATTAGATTCTTTTCAGTTAAATAGATATTAGCACCTCTATCTTCTGCATCTTTTTGGTAATCCAAAACATATCCGGCAAGATTTACTTTTACTTTATCAGAACTTATTTGAGATATTTCAACATCCTCAATCAATAAAGTATCACCATAAGACGCATATAAGGTATCACCGGGCGACATCACAACTAATTTATTATTATGATAAAGGTTTAAATCATAAACAATTATAGGTTCTACTTTTAAATAACTATATCCGATAAGATTATTGTTTTCTTTGATAATAAACTGGTACAAGTTTTTATCAGCATTAACAGCATACCTATTTATCATAGAATAATGCGAATTGATCTTAAAATGTTGATCGTCAATCTTAGCTGTTTTATTATCATAACCCAATAGGTTAATTGTAATATCGGAATTATTATTTATAGTACCGATGATTTCAAAATCTACAGCCTCAGTAATAAAAAGCGTATCTTCAAGTTCGATATTAACAAAACTATTATCATCGTAAATCTTAACTCTAAAGCCGGCATAAAGTTTTTCCATATCTTCTTTTATGCGGATTGGAATATTTGCTATTGTAACATTATCCTTATATACTTTGATTTCTGTATTTGAATCAATTCTAAATCTTTTATTGATATCATTTTTATTACCAAATCCAATAATATCGGCATAATTACCTCTTTCATAATTAGTATATATTTTTTTTATTTCAATACTTGAACCTTTAGAAAGAATGATTTTATCATTATTTTCAAAATAATACTTTTGGTTATCAATTTCACATAAGATGTATAATAATTCCGGTTCTTCATTAAAGATATACGGGTAATCAATTTGAATATCAAAATATTTCATAAACTCTTTAATAATCAATTTAATATATTGTTTTTTTAAAATTGTAGAAGGAATATTTTTAGAAACTTCTATTCCAAAAGAGGGAATATTAGCTTTAGTTAAACCGTAATAAGAGGCTGATTTTCTTTGTTCAATATGTATTGTATTATCAGAAATAGTATTATGATTATTAAAACTATAACGATACTCCTTTTCATCAATATGTTGATTAATTTCATCAATTACAAATTCTGCTATTTCTTTGAGATTTATAGTTTTATCAGGCAAGAGATAAACATCGGTATCGGCTATTATGCACTGTCCATATCTTTTAGGATTATGCATAGGTCCTTCCCATTCCGGGCGATAAAAGCCACTCCCCTCGTGTAAATTTAAAAGCAAATCTGCTTTATTTATATATTGTTTAATAATTTCAACAACTTCATCTTCATAGATAGTAGGAGTATCTTGCTTAAATCTTCTATTCATATCATAATTAACTTGTCTTTGGGATAAAAAAATAGAGTGTAAATTAGCTCGAGGTATTACAATCAAATTTCCTTTTTTTAAAGTAAGGTCAACAAAATAATCAGCAGATAAAAAACCGGCCGGTTCATCTCCTTGAATGCCACCTATTATCAACAAAGTAGCCCCTTCTTCTTCTCCTGTAATCGTATATACATTTAATTCATAATCCGTACCAATAAAATAGCTTTCTATTTCAGTATTAGCAAATAGAGTAATACGTAAATTTATGATTATAAGAAACAATATAATTTTTTTTAAATATTTCAAGTTTATTCTCCCTTAGAAATAGAATTACTCGGTTTAGATGTTACTTGCCATTCTTCTTTAATGATTTTCCATTGGTTATCCAGTTGTTTAAGAACTAAAGATTTTTTACCAAAATCCCTATATTCTCCTGTTTCATAATCCTGATAGAAACTAATCAATAAAAGCCCTTCTGCATAATAAAAATCAAAATCATAGATATTAATATTAATATCTTCTTCAGACTTAAATAATTTCATTTTATGATTATACCATTGAGTATAATCCATCTTTTGTCTATCTGAATAAAACTCATCAAGGTATAATGTAATATAATTTTCAAAATCTTTGTTTTGCCAAACTTCTTTCCAATAATCTATAGTATGTAACACTACTTTAACTTCATTTTCTAATTCATCATAGCTATACCATTTAATTTCTTCATCAATTATTACAGGAGTATTTTGTGGATTTAACAATTGAACAAAATGAATAATTTCATCATTTTCAAAACGGATACATCCTTCAGTATCAAAAGGTATCATATCAATATCAGAGCCATGCAACCATATACCATAACCTGTTTTTTTTAGTATCTTATCTAATTGATTAGGATAATTCAACGTAAAAGCACCGGTACCATACTTAGACGAAAGGTCTTCACCGGGTATAAATCTTTGAGTCAGATAAAGTCCTTCCGGAGTCTTAAGATCTCCTCTTTTCATTTTATTGCCCTTATTTTGACCAGAAGAAATTTTATATGTTTTAATCAATTCTATATTTTTATAATTATCGTTAACCTTATAAAGTGCTGCACTTTGATCTTTTTTCTCAACAATAATTAAATTTTCATTATAATTATGCAATTTAGGGAAAAGAAAATTGATGTAATCATAAGGAAATTTACCTTGATTTAATTCCCAAACTGTTTTCACGGTATCAATTACCGGTTTAGGAGTTATCTCGATTGGTTCAACAATTTCAACAGGCTTTTCTGAGCCAATCGGTTTTTCTACTTCATACCAGTCCTCAGCCCATATAAACCACTCGTTATTTTCTAACTTCCAGACCATAATTTTCTTACCAAAATCTTGATAATTATCTGAGTTATACTCTTGTAATCCTTCCATATATAAATAATTATCTTTTAAAATATAACTTACGTTAGTAAATGTAACTGAAACTTTTTGATTGTTTTTAAAAATTCCTTTTTTATAATTTATCCAAGCATCTAAGTCCATTTGATTACTTTTAGAAAAGAAATCAGAATGATAATATCTTAAATAATTTGCAATATCTTGATTTTCCCAATTATGTTTCCATTGATTAAATTCGTTAAAGAAGTCATCTTTATGTATATAAAATTCTTCTATAAGCACATCATCTTGTTGATGTTGCACCACTACAGGTATCATTTTATAATCAAAAAATGAAAATAATGATACCATATCTTTATTTAAAATAAAAATATTATCAGAATCTTTTTCTATCCTCAAAGGATCATCAACCCCTTTAATAAAAATATTTGACAAATCTTGTTGCAAATATAAATCCAATTTATCCGGCATATCTATAGAAATCTGCCCCCTTAAACTACTTTCTACTACTAAAGACACATCCAACCAATCAATCACAGGATAAACACCATAAGTATTTTGCCATCTTTTGTTTTCAGCAATATTATTCAAAATCTTAATCTGTTTTTTTATAACTAAAACAGAATCTTCTATTGTCAAGACTTGTAAAAGATTTTTTTCCGGAAGTATTTTGATAAAAGACTCAGGCAACTCTTCAATATTATAAATAAATTGATTAAATTCTCTCGGGAAAGTTGTACTTTGAAGATAATTCAAAGTAATTAAAAACAATAATATAATTACATATTTTTTAATTTTCATATATACTAAGACACCTCTTATATTAATAAAAATAAAGTCTATATATTGCTTGACTTTTGTCAAGAAAAAACTACACTTATCAAAAATCAAGAATCATTTCTACCATCACAACTTATACCCTTTTATATTAATAATACACTTCAAAAGAAAAAAATTATTTTTTCCTTGACTAATTTTTCTAAAAAATATAAGCTATTCAATAATAAATGTGTAGAAGAAAAACATAGGAGGAATTATGAATATTCTACGTCTTTTAACTATTATTACTTTATTAAGTTCTTTATTTTTAGTTGCTTGTGGCGGCTCTTCAGCCCCTAAGGGTCCAAAAGAAGTATTCAGCCCTGATTGGTACCAAACGGTAACAGAAAACGAAACTTACGTGTTTACTTATGGAAATGCTGAAAAAGTCAGCCAAAACGCCTCTGAAAGTGGAGCCTATGCTAATGCTATGTCAGAAGCTGCTCTTTATGTCGAAAGCCATGTCCAAACAATGATAAAAAACTTTATCTCTGAATCAGGAGAAGAAAACCCGGAAGTTGTTTCATTAACTGAAAACGTTACTAAAATGGTTGCAAATACAAAATTTCAAGGTGCTCAAATAACTCAAAGAAAAACCTACATTGTAGAAAATGGAAAATACAAAACCTTTATGCAAGTAGCTATTCCAAAAGACGCAATAAACAAAGATCTTGTAGATAGAATAAAAAAAGAAGAAGCCCTTTATAATCGTTTTAGAGCATCTCAAGCTTTTGAAGAACTCGAAAAAGCAACTTCAAATTAACCCATTTAAAAACTTTAAAGGGCTTGATTCTATCAAGTCCTTTTTTTTTATTGACAAATTTAAGTAATAGTTTTTGAATGCAATATATCAATAATATCTATGGAGGCTCAATGAATTGCAAATCCTGTAAAAATAAATTAGATAAACTTGAAATCTATTGCTCTAAATGTGGTACGCCAACAGAAACTTTCAAAAGCTTATTTAAATTAAAAGATATTTTAAGCTCTGCCTATACTACAACAAAATCTTCAAAAAATTACTCAGCATCTATCTGTATCTTTATCTTTTTATTTTCTATACTCCCAATCATTGTAATCACTTTCTTAAGTAACTTAAATTTAACTTTAACCTATTGGCAAAATTATCTCCTTAGCAATCTAATATACATAGCCTTTATTCCGATCTCTTTATTATTTCTCACTCTTAATCATAACGATTCAGAAACAAAATACTCTTTTAAAAATTATTTAAAAAACTTTTCGTTTTATCCAAGATTTTTATTCCTTATTTTTCTAAGCTCAACATATTTTTTTATCTTAAAAATAATCTGTCAAGGAGACCCTATCCTAAACTTAGTCAGATTAGTACTAGTTTTATGGGGTCTTGCCATAGCTTTACCTATACCTCTTCTTATAGTTAACAATAATGAATCCGTCATCAAACTCGCATATAAAGCTTACTTAGCCGGAAAATATACTCGTTGGCAACAATTTTCTCTTGTCATAATACTAAGCATTATAAATTTTATAGCAATTATACCACTCGGCTTTGGCTTAATTTATAGCCTACCTTTTACCGCCAATACACTCAAAGAACTAAACCAAAGACACAACAGCTTTAATCTTTATGATAAAAATAAAGACTATTAAAGGAAAAATATATGAGAATCTTTGAAACACACGCACACCTTGATTTCGATGACTATAATAAAGATAGAGAACAAGTGATCAAGAACTGCATCAAAGCAGGTGTAGAAAGAATCATAAATATTGGGATTGACGCTAAAACTACTCAAAAAGGTATTGAGTTAAGTAATAAATACCCTCAGTTTAAAGCTACTGCAGGATACCATCCAAGCACTGTACACGAATTTGACGAGGCACTTTTACGAAAACTTATTCCCAATAAACATATCGTTGCTATCGGAGAAATCGGGCTAGATTACTACAGAATGTATAATAATAAAGAATTACAACAACAAATATTTGAAGCTCAAGTTAAACTCGCTATTGAGTTTAATTTACCTATAGTTATCCACGACCGAGATGCTCACGAAGATTGTTATAATATATTAAAAAAATATAGCCCTAAAAAAGTTGTTTTTCACTGCTTTAGCGGAGATGTTACCTTTGCAGAAAAAATACTCAATGAAGATTGGTATTTAAGCATTACCGGAGTTGTAACCTATAAAAACTCAAACCTTAGTGATGTTATTAAAATCATCCCTAAAGATAAGTTTTTTATAGAAACAGATAGCCCTTATCTTACTCCTATCCCCTACAGAGGTAAAAGAAATTCTCCTGAATACCTTATCTATGTAATTCAAAAAATTGCTGAAATACTACGTATTCCTCCTAAAGTTATAGCTGAACAATCATTTAAAAATGCTGAGCAATTTTTCCTAAAACCTTAGTTATTTATTATTTAATTATTACTACTTTACCACTTGTAATCGCTTCTCCTACAATGAATTTATATAAATAAACTCCGGAAGTAACTTCTTTTTGATTCATATCTCTTTTATCCCATATATAATTTAAATCCTTAACTTTATCTTGTTTAATCAATTGACCTTTAATATTATAAATAGAAATCTCAGCATTGATATTTTTACTTAAATAATTATAACCTGTCAAACTTATGTTTACATTAGTTGATTTAACCGGATTTGGATAAACATTACTTTCTAACTGTGCCGGAATCACTTTATCTTGGACAACAACAAACTCAGAACCTAAGCTTTGTACATTATAAAGATATGTACCATATTCACTTCTAATCACTAATTTATTATCATCCTTAAACCAAGAAATACTTACTGAAGTAAAATTAGTATTCATCTCATAAATCTTTGTAAAACCACGATAAGTAACTTTATAAAAATCTAATTGAATCTTAGCAAAATCATCTATTTCTTCCGTTACAACTATATCACCAAAAACTGAATAACCGTTATATGCAGAATGTGAATCTATTAAAACATTATCACCATTATCATTAACCTTATATAATTTCAAATTATGATTATAACTACTTATAAATAAGTCATCCTTAATATATGTATAATAATAATTTGGGTCCAACTCAATTCTTTTAACTACTCTGTCAATAGCATCTTCTTCTACAAAATCAATTATATTCCCTTTTTTTAAAACTAAATATTCACTTGCTTTTGCAGAATTTACTATATAACTTGACCTTACTAAATCACCTACATAAACTAACTCATATTCTGAATTAATCTTGAATAAAACAGATTCTCGATCCCTACAACCAATAACAAAATAATTATTACAATTACTATTAATGCCTACTTCATAATCAAAATATTCTGTATTTTTATACGTTAAAATTCCATCTTCTATATGATATATAGTCAAAGACATTTCTTCAGAATCAGTATAAACCAATAAAGTATCATTGTAAACTTTTAAACTATTATAATATGAATCCCCAAAAGCTATTTCATACTTATTCTTAGTAATACTCTCATCATATAATGAACTTACATTCAAATAAGTTTTATCTATCTCATCGTTAAATAGTAACAAGCTATTCTTAGCTAACAAATATAAATCATTGTAATTAAATAAATATCTATATCTGCTATATCCTTCTCCAAAATATCCCAGTAAATTATAATAACTATAACGACCAAAATTATATAATGCTATCTTATTGCCTTCGTTAAAATATAAATAATCTCCTCTTATAACTATTCCTTTATTATAAAGACAATTATACAAAGAAGCATCTTCAACATATAAAAAATTTACATCCTCCGGATCACTGATATCCATAACTAATTTATCAGCTTGACGAGATAATATATGTAAAAAATCACCTTGAATCTCCATATCTACTATTCCATAACTAATTACATAAAAAGGGTCTATATTATCAATTTCATAAATAAGAGTCGGATTAGCCTCATCTTCAATAGAAAAAATATAAAAACCTTTCAAAAAAACAAAATATGCATAAGAACCCTCTACTTTAACAAATAAGGGCTGTCGATCACTTTCAACAAGATAACTAAAACATTTCGATAAACTATTGTTTTCAAATTTCGCAATCTCCAAGTTATATACTCCCGATGCATTAACCTTTTTTACATAATAAATATAATCATCATTTACATCAAAATAATCACATACATCATTGTTTAATATCTCATATTCTTGACTAAAGTCCTTGTTAAACATTCTAAATGGTCGATTAGAGCCTCCATTTTCGATAAAAATATACTTATCGTCAATTACCCTAAGGTTTGCTAAATTTACTCCTTGAAGAGATATTTCTTCAGAAATTAATAACATCGGATTTTGAGCTAAATCAAAGATTACGATCTTATTACAAGGATAACCGGTTTCAGGGTTTATAATAAACAAACTAACATATAACTTATCATTATTAACAAAAGAATTTATCGGATAATAACAATTAATTAAAATACCAAAATCATTTAAGAAATACCGAGAAGAAAGCTCAAGGAAACCGTTACCTCTTACATTATATTCTTCAATATGATACCTACCGATTGAAATGAGTTTATCTTCATAACTTACTAACTCATTTTCATATAAGCCATTATAACAAATACCTTTTTCTAATTGAATATCTTGAATACTGTCAATTGGCAAAGAAAACAACATTACAAAAAAATTCAAACAAACAAATGTTAATAAAACTTTTCGCATTTTAACCTCCAACAAATTGGTTAAGGTCCCCAAAAACAGCTATTGAACTGGAATCTTAAATACAACCTTTCTAACTTTTTCACTTCTCTCTTTGAAATTAATGCCCGGAGCGTGCCCATCATTAGTAAAAAATACCATAAAGTAATCTGTTAAAAATGGGATATAGATATCAGGGCTATCAAAAAATTCTATATCATTTTCGTTATCATAATTAACCGACTTAATATTTAACAAATCTTTATATCCTACTAATTCTTTACCTTCTAATAGAATTTGCAAATCAATATATTTCTGATGATTTTCAATAAGACCTTGAGGCTTTGTTTGGTAGCTACTTACAATGTAAAATATTGAATCATTAAGGTCAAATTTCCCATCCGATAAATCTGTTAATTTCTCTTGATTGATAAAATCAACAATATAACTAAAATTCTCTCCCAAGAAAGAATAAGTCTTCAGAGCATCTAATTTAGCAACAATCATTTTAACTCCTTAGGATAAATTTATAACCCTTAAACAATCTTGTCAAGTTTTTTTATAAAAAAAAGGCGGGATAAACCCGCCATAAAAATAATATTGTTAACTATTTTAAAAGCAACATTTTATGAGTAGAAGAATGATCAACTGTGCTAATCTTATAAAAATACAATCCACTACTAACAGGAGTATTTTCATTGTTTGTGCCATTCCATAAAACAATATGATTACCTTTTTCAAATAATTCATTAACAAGAGTTTTAACTTTTTGACCTTTAATATTATAAATATCTATCTTTACATTAGAAGTATAATTCATATTAAAAGCAATCTTAGTTTCAGGATTGAAAGGATTAGGATAATTTCCGAGAGATTTAAATAGGGTCGGAGTATTTTCAACAGTATCTCCGTTAGGAGTAAAGATTGGAGTATCAACTCTTTGCATATATATACCGTGAATAGGTTCTTTACCGGAAGAAATACCATCTCTCCATACAACAGAAACCTTGGTATTACTATTTTTGGTAATTATTGGTTCAATTTGGTCTTTGATATGATTATTAACGACATATCCTTCCTGTGACCCAAGAATATCACCGTCAGGATTTAACATATTCATATTGATTGCAGAATCTCTTTCAACATTTTCTAAACCGGAGAGAGATTTTTGACAAGCAACTAAAATTCTTGAATACATTGGCACAATAGAAGGTTGGACATGATGAGCTTCGTCAACTAATACAACTTCACCTAAACCATCCCATAAGGGAGTTATTGCATTATCTTCTAAGCTATATTTTTGTAAAACAACTTTATCATAACCTAAT
>JALNXV010000439.1 GCA_023230175.1 Candidatus Cloacimonadota bacterium | reverse complement strand
GGAAGTAGGCGGATTAATGGGTAAATTAGCCGCATAAACTTCGCTTGCCATTGATTCAGGATATAATTTTAGGCTCATAAGTTTTGCCGGCAACAATTCTTTATATACAATCGGTCTACTGTTTCCCGTTATTTCGGACACGATTTGGAATTGATTGTTTGTATCTATGTCTGCCATCCAATATCTTACTTGCCCAAAAAAGCCAAACTCATTCCACAGCCCGCTCGGATCGTCTGTAAACACCATAAATCGTGTAATGCGCCAAATTCCTTCACCGGTATACCACGACCAGCCGCCATTAGCATACCACTGGAATCGATCAAGCAATGTTCCATATGTTGTTTCGACATTCCAATATTCGGCAGCAATTGGATCATCAATAGCCGGAGCAAGCCCTGTCCATTGAAGCCAATCATCATTGTATTTGGCAAAATCTATTTTAATATCATTTACAGGAAATGGATCAAAATTATAAGGCAGAATTGTCCGCATATGGTTTGGAAACCCGGTCATTATTTCCTGCATGAAATCAACAATGGTGTAGTCTCCACTTGCCACGCGCATGGCAACGGTCTTGACATCTCCTTCCGGGATTGTAAAATTAGTGCGCTTGGCAATGTCAATCCACACATCGAGAGCATCAGAAAGGCGGAGCTTGATCTCTGAGCGCAGTTCGTCAATCTCAATAAACTCAAGCTTTGCCATGCCACGAAACACAAGGTAATCACCAGGATTGTCTAAATCTACCAGATCGAACTGCCCGCGCATATAATTGGGATAAACCGTATTTGGATCATCACCATCATAAAATAAAGATTTAGCGTTATCATCATAAGGCATTTTTATGGTGCATTTGCACCCAGAGAACGAAAAAATGTCATCAGTATTCGCGCTCAAGGGTGTAATGTCAACATCAATCAGATCGTCGAATATGGCATTTGTTGACGACGCAAATAGGCGGTAGATCAGTCTATAATTCATTTGCCACCGCTGCCGCTCTTCTAATTGCATTATTGAGCGGAACGCCATCAATTAATTGGGTATATATTTGTGGCGGGTTATTTTCTATCGAATCAATCAATGAATCTATTTTCCTCATTAATTGCATGATATTGTTATTATTGTTTGGGGTTGTTGTCGTGTTAGGTATAGGATTGTTGTTAAACAAATTTGCGCCTTGCGCTACTGGTGTTGTCACCCCTTCTGCGGGAAATAAAAAATTACCGATCATGCCCAAGCCCTTGAGCAGCGTGTTAGCGAATAGTGCCTTTACGATAATTTTGCTGATTTCTGCAATAACGGATTGCGCAACATTCGCCCAAAGAGATCTCCACACATCTAAAGCGGAGCTTGTGCCGGAAATAAGGCTTGCCAGCGAGTGCGCCATTGTGTTTTCCAAAGACATCATGACATTTTCGTTTGATTGGATAACAAACGATTCGAATTCGGAAAGCGATTCTTCTTTTTTGATGCGGATCTTTTCTTCAAGTTCGGCTATCTGCTGCTGCTTCCATGCCTCAACCTCTATCTCTGCTAATCCTGCTTCACGCAGCTTTTCGGTTTCGGCGTCAATCTGCGTAATTCTTGCATGGTAAAACTCATCTTCAAAACCGCGAAGGCTGCCAAGCGTTTGTATGCGCAGATCAAGACGTTTAGCTTCCAAATTTGTAATAGCATCAAGCTCCGCTTGGTTTATCTGCGTAATCGCTTTGCTGAACGCTTGTTGAGACATCAAGCCGTCTGTATAATATGCTTCTGCTTTTGTGCGCATATCCGCATACTTTTTGGTGACGGCATCTTCTTCAGATGCATTAAGATTGATAACAGAATTGACAAAGGATTTTACTATGGACATCTGGCGTTCTTTTTCCGCAGCCAATTCTGCTGTTTCTGCTTTGTCGATTTCCGCCAGAGCGAGTCTAAGCTTGTTTTGATACTCTTTTTGGCTTTCGGTATTGGCGCGCAAATATTCGCCAAGCGCAGCACGCATTTCGTTGTACTTGTCCATGATCTGCTGCGATGTACTATTATTTAATGCCATTGTGGTATCATAATAGTTTTTAATTTGCGCAATATCCCCGCCCATACCGCCGAGATTACCTTTGCTGTCTTTTGATCCAGACAAATCTACGTTTAGAAGCCCGTTTTCAATTGCCCTATTTTGTGCGTCAATGCCTTCGCGCAGCAATTTAATTTGTTCGTCTACATTGCTAAATTTTCCCGTCGCGATACCTTCGGTAACATCTCCCCACGTGCGATAAAACTCCTTAACATCTTCCCATAACACAGAAATATCATCTGCACTGCTGGATATATCTGCACTTACCCCGGTAACATCGATACGGACAGCATCAAAAACATTGGTAATACCAAGCGATTTCCCAGTTATTTTGGCATAAACGGCATCAATATCGTTAAACAAGCCCTCTATTGGTGAGATAATTAAATCAACGATAGAATTCATGGCAGACGCAACGACTAAATACGACCCATCCATAGCGATCCTAAGCGCAGTTGGGATCGCCTTCCCGGCAAAATCAAACGCCTTGATAACGCCATCGATAACAGCAACAACTTCAGTAGATATATCGGCTATAATATTGCCAATGTTTATTGTTGCCTCACCCCAAGCTTTTTGTGTTTCCAGCGCAGCAAGCTGAGCGGATTTCGATGTAACATCGTGTGCTCCAGCCACATTAAGCAACATTGCAGTAATGCCGCGCTTGACGCCATCGAAAAAGGATAGCGAAGATCCAACGCCTTCAAGGTAATCACCCCAAGCATTTTTCATCTGCGTAGTCGCAGATACAGACGCCAAAGCCAATCCGCTAAAACGCTCCTCTAACGCAGACATCAAAACTGCTTGTGCCTCCGCTACTTTCCCAGTTTCTACAAAGTTTTTGATTTGCTCTTCTTGTTGGGAATTAAATGCAACGCCGATTCTGCGCAGGCGCGTGAGACCAAGAGTCGGGTCAGCCAAAGATATGCCAAGAGTTCTTGCAGCGTTTTCTACGCCGCCCATAGATTCG
>JALNXV010000438.1 GCA_023230175.1 Candidatus Cloacimonadota bacterium | reverse complement strand
ATGTTGTTGGTATTCTATAAGTTTGATAGTCCGAATTCTGGGAATTCTTATGTGAAAGTCGCAATAGCAGTATCTCAGCTAGTTTTTTCCCAAGTAACTCTGTATTTTGCTTAACTGCGGAAATTGAAGGATTGACGATATTCATCCATTGAAAATCATCAAAAGAAATAAACGAAAAATCCTCAGGAACTTTCCTTCCATTCTCATTCAAGTATCTCAATGCACCAAGAGCAAGCGGATTGTTTATCATGAACACAGCAGTAACACCAGGAATTTTGCATATATTTTTCATAGCAGAAAACCCGGTAGATTCTTTCTTGTTATCTCCATTGAAAATTAACGAACGATCAATTTCGATGCCATTTGCAACCAACGCTTCAATATAGCCTTCTTCCCTCTCTGTAGAAGCAGTCATTGCATTTGTTCCTGATATCATAGCTATCTTTCTATGGCCAAGTGAAATCAAGTATTCAACAGCTTCCCTGGCACCGGAAATATTATCCGAAGCAACGCAGTCTGCCTTTCCAGGGTATTTTGGAACGCGATCAAAGAAAACAAGCGGGAGATCAGAAGGAATCAAATCAAAAAGATTAGATTCGTCAATTACAGATGGGGAAAGAATCAGACCATCAATTGAGTGATTCAGGAGATTGTCAACTTGAAATCTTTCTGTCTCCAAACTCTCATCAGTATTGGCAAGTATTAGATTATACTTGGCTTGACGAAGTTCTTTTTCAATAACAACTGCTATTTCGATAAAAAACTGGTTACTCATATCAGGTACCAAGAAAGCCACTGAACCTGATTTTCTCACACGAATGTTTGAAGCAAAATGATTCATTCTAAAATTCAATTCTGAAATAGCAGCTTTTACTTTTGCTTTGGTCTCTGGTGCAACGTTTTTTGTTCCATTAATTACAAAAGATACAGTTGCAGTGGAAACACCAGCACGCTTGGCGACATCTTTGATAGTTATCATGTGCTTATATTATCACAACAAGCAAAACAATGCAAAACTTAAAATTTAAATGTTTAACCTTGACAGCAGCCAAACTCACATTTAAAATAAGCTCGTATGGTTTTTGCTGGTTCATAATAGAATTCCAGCAAGTACGGAGGAGAATCATGGCTGGGTCCTTTCTGAATATTCATCATGTCAGCAAAACATTTGATGCAGTAAAAGCTCTAATAGACATCAATTTAAGCATTCAAAAAGGAATGGTTCATTGCTTAATTGGAGAAAATGGATGTGGAAAATCCACACTAATGAAAATCATCAGCGGTGTACTCCAATTTGATCCGTTGGATGAAAGCTTCATTGAAATCGAAGGAAAGCGAATGGAAAACTATTCTCCATCAATTGCAATGTATGAAGGAATACATGTAATTTATCAAGATTTAACCCTATTCCCAAATTTAACAATAGCTGAAAACCTTGCGACGAATGAACGAGTTTCAGATAAAAGAGCATTCATCAACTATAAGGAAATGAACCAGAAAGCAAAGCAAATTCTTGAAGAAGTTCAGCTTAAAGCAGATCCTTATGAATATGTTGAAAACCTCTCAATTGCTCAACAACAGCTCGTTGCAATTGGCAGGGCTATGACTGAGAACCTGAAGCTACTAATAATGGATGAACCAACATCAAGTCTTGGTAAAGCTGATGTCGACCATTTGATAGAGGTTATTTCTAGTCTTAAGAAACGAGGAATCACAATTGTTTTCATAGGACACAAACTCGATGAGGTAATGAAGATAGCAGATAATATTACGGTTATGCGGGATGGCCACATAGTTAAAGAAATCGAAAATATGGCTGATGTAACCGAACAGAATCTTGAAGTTTATATGACCGGAAAAACCGAAGATGAATATGAACCTTACACATTCTCCCCAGATAAAACCAAAACGCCGGTCTTGGAATTGGACAAATTTACAAAGAAAGGTCAATTTTCTGACATCAATTTAAAGCTCTATAAAGGTGAAATCCTTGGCATAATAGGTCTTGTTGGGGCAGGAAGAACAGAATTGATGTCAACAGTATTTGGACTTCAAAAGTCAGATTATGGAACGATAATAATCGATGGAAAACTAGTCAGTATAAATAATGTAAGGAAAGCAATCGACGAAGGAATAGCTCTTGTTCCCGAGAATCGGCTAGCCGAAGGCCTGTTTGCATCAAAATCAATCAAAGAAAATATCAATGTCACAACACTTGATGAACATAGAACAAAGATTGGATTTCTTGACATGAAAGCACTTGAAACAAACTCCAAATACTGGGTTGACACTTTGAAAATCAAAACTCCTGACCAAAACAATCAAGCTACCTCCCTTTCCGGCGGAAATCAGCAACGAATAGTTCTTGCAAAATGGCTTTCAACAAAACCGAAGATTTTGATACTTGATGGTCCGACAGTTGGAATTGACATCGGTGCAAAAGCAGAAATTCATAAGTTGATAAGAGAACTGGCAATTAATAACCAATTGGCAGTTATCATGATTACTGATGAAATATCAGAAGCGCTTAAAAATGCTTCACATATTGTAGTAATGAGAAATGGTCAATTTGTTCTTGATAAAGACAGAAACGAAATCGATGAAAACCAGATCCGCACTGCATTGGGAATTGCATAAAAAAGGAAGTCATGAGATGGGAAAACTTATTAATAAACTAAAAAAATACCATATGGGTCAAGAAATTATTCTACTAGGCTTTATTGTGGTCTTGATTATCATTATCTCATTGGTTAGTGGAAAAGCTTATTCATTTGAATCTTTTCTTGATACTCTTAAAAGCTCAAGCCCTTACATGATCTGGGCAGTAGGTGTTCTTCTGGTTATGCTTAGCGGTGGAATCGACATCTCATTCTCCTCCATAGCAGCAGTCACTGCATACCTAACCTTATTCTATCAAAACAACACAGGACGAGGAAACTTATTCTTATCCATTCTAATTGCCGGTTTGATGGGATTGTGTCTTGGATTGTTCAATGCAACCTTAATCTCTATTTTTGATCTTCCTGCCATGATTGTAACTTTAGCCACCTCAAA
>JALNXV010000437.1 GCA_023230175.1 Candidatus Cloacimonadota bacterium | reverse complement strand
AATCAAAGTGCAAACAAGGATGCTCGCACAACAAATCAAAGTGCAAACAAGGATGCTCGCACAACAAATCAAAGTGCAAGCAAGGATGCTCATACAACTAATTAAAGTGAAAGTAAGGATGCTCACTCAACAAGATTATTTAAAAGTATTTTAATAAAAAATTATTATTATGAACTCCATTAATAAAGACAAAATCATTACAAGTATATAAACAGCAATAAAAAATTATTTGACTAAAAGCAGTCATTAAATAATCCTTGCATCAAATGAAAATTATTAAGGAGAAAGGATGAATCTAAAAGATTTATATTCAAAATCAACAGCCGGAATGAAAACTTCGATGATTAGAGAGATGTTAGCTCAAACAAAAGGTGTACCCGGAATGATTTCTTTTGCGGGTGGTTTTCCTTCACCTGCAACGTTTCCTGTGAATACTTTAAATGAATTATTTCAAGAAGTGGTTACAGAATCCGGTTCTGATACTTTACAATACGGTGCAAGTGAAGGTGATAATGAACTTAAAAAAGCTTTAATTTCTTGGGAAAATGTTTCACTTGATACTGATGAATTACTTATCACCAATGGAGCAACCAATGGTATTTATTATTTTACTCGGACACTTATTAATCCCGGAGATGTAATTCTTTGTGAAGGCCCTACATTTCTTGGTTCTGTGGTTTCTTTTGAGGCATCAGGTGCAGAAGTAATTTCAATTGATATGGATAATCAAGGCATACAACTTGATTTGTTAGAAGATAAAATCAAAGAATTAAAATCTATCGGTAAAACAATAAAATTCTTTTATACTATTCCGGATTTTCAAAATCCAACAGGTATTACAATGTCACTAGAACGAAGACACGATTTAATTAAACTAATGCAAAAAGAACAAATCCTGATTTTAGAAGACGATCCGTATGGAGAATTAAGATATTCGGGTGAAAAGGTGAAGAGTTTAATTGAAATAGCAAGAAATGAATATAATGACAAAAAAATTGTAACAACTGTGAAATCATTTTCAAAAATACTCGGACCCGGATTAAGAATGGCTTACGTTATGGCAGATAAAGAGTTGATAAAACCAATGTGTTCTTGGTTACAAAAAGTTATTGTAAATCCTGAGGGCGTAACTCAAAGAGTAGTAGCAAAATATATTAGTAAAGGATATCTTGAAGAACATATTAAATCTATTCGTGAATTTTATAAACCATATCAAGTGGCTATAATTGATGCTCTTACAAAATATATGCCTAACGAAATCGAGTTTACTAAACCTGAAGGCGGGATTTTTATCTGGTTAAAAACAAAAAAAGATATTAATTTTGATGAGTTATTTTCTGAAATCGTTAAAGAGAAAGTTTGTTATATTCCCGGCAGTAAATTTTATCCCGAACATTATGAGCAATATAACTGTCTTAGATTAAATTTTTCCTACCCAACTATTGAACAAATTTATGACGGAATTAAAATATTATCAGAAAAGATTCAAACAGAACTAAGTAAATTATAGTTTTATAAAGGAGTTGCAAAACTCCTTTTTTTTTAAGGAGGTAATATGAATTTTAATCCTGTAGAAATAATCTTAAAAAAACGATCAGATGAGACATTGACGAGAGATGAAATGACGTTTATGGTACAGGGCTACATAAATGGCTTAATCCCTGATTATCAAATGTCAGCCTTTTTAATGTCTATCTATTTTAAAGGTATGAATATAGAAGAAGTTATTAATTTAACCGATATTTATATAAAATCCGGTTCAAAGATTAATTTTGAAAAATCATTGAAAACAGTTGATAAACATTCAACCGGTGGTGTAGGTGACAAAATAACAATGACTCTTGCACCAATTGTAGCAGCATGCGGAGCTAAAATACCAATGATTTCCGGCAGAGGTCTAGGTCATACAGGTGGAACTCTTGATAAACTTGAATCTATTCCGGGTTTTTTGACTGATTTCACTGAGGAAAAATTTCAACAAATGGTTTTAGATAACGGATTAGCTATAATTGCTCAATCTAAATCACTTGTCCCGGCTGATAAAAAAATATATGCATTAAGAGATGTTACCGGAACAGTTGAAAGCTTACCGTTAATCTGTGCAAGTATAATGAGTAAAAAGATAGCCGAAGGTGCTCAAAATTTAGTTATAGATTTAAAAGTTGGTAGTGGTGCCTTTATGAAAACTCTTGAAGAAGCTGAAGATTTGGCAGAATTACTTAAAGCTACCGGAGAAAATTTCGGACAAAAGGTAAGTGTAGTCTTTACCAAAATGGACTCTCCTCTGGGTTATGCTATCGGTAATGCCTTAGAAATAATTGAAAGTATAGAATATTTAAAAGGAAAAGAAATTCCTGATATTGATACAATCACACGTGCTCTATCAGTAGAAATGTTACTTTTAACGGAGATTGCTAAAGATGAAGAAGACGCTAATAATAAAATTTCTGAAGTTATCTATAATAAAAGCGCTTTAAAGAAATTTGGTGAATTAATAAAACTTCAAGGTGGCAATCCCGAAGTTATAGATAATTATGATTTATTTCCAAAGACAACTTATAGAATTCCAATCATTGCTAATAAATCGGGTTATATTACAAAAATAAACAGTCAAAAAATAGGTTATTCTTTAATTAAGATTGGTGCCGGTAGAATTCAATTAGATAGTGCTTTAGATATGGGTTCAGGCTGTCATCTTTATAAGAAAATTGGAGACAAACTCAATACCGGTGATGAGATAGGTGAAATATATTCAAATGACAAAGAATCAGCAAGTAAAGTGGCAAATGAAATAATTTCAGCAATTTATGTATCAGATACTGATTTAGATTCAGAATCATTAATAATCAAAGTTTTAAGATAAATAATGGTATATATTACTTAATTTGCTTGACAGATAATTGACTAATAAATAAGTTGCTTTTATTATAGTAAAAAAAAAGAATATATATGTGATGAAAGGAGTGCTAAATGCCTGTACCTAAAAGAAGAACATCAAAGTCACGCAGAGATAAAAGAAGAACTCATGATAGTTTAACTGCACCGACAAGGATGAATTGT
>JALNXV010000436.1 GCA_023230175.1 Candidatus Cloacimonadota bacterium | reverse complement strand
ACTCCTAACTTTAGTTCTCTGATAAATTACAGTTTTTGGCAGTTCGGGCAGTAATAAATACTGCCACCGAGATAGGCTTCTTTTATGATTTCTGATTTACAGTCAGGGCAAGGTTGTTTGGCATTACTGCTAGTCATTTTAGTTTTATATCCACCTTTAGCACCAAACAAATCTGTCTCTGTATCTCTGCCACCTTTGTTTGACATTTCTTTTAGTGTATTTTTTACTGAATCAAAAAGTTGTAATCGCTCTATCTCATTTAAGGTTGATACTTTTCTTTTGGGATTTATTTTAGCATTAAACAGGATATCTTGTAAAACTCCATTACCAAGTCCCGGTATGCTCTGTTTAGTTGCTAAAACTGCTTTCATCCTTTTATTTTTAGCTCGTTCATCAAGAATATTTGTGGTAAAATATTCATAATTAAACTGAGCTGATAATGGAGATGGTTTTTCTTTAGCCATGGTGTAATAAATATTATCAAAGGAATTATTTTTAAAGCACCAGATACCACCATACATCTTAACAGATGAGGTTAAGAATGCACCATCTTCAAACTTAATTAATAGTTGATGTTTAATAGGTTCTTTTTGATTTGCTTGGAAATACTGAAGACTTACGCCATCACCAAACAGCAGATTGACATCTTGAAATTTGATTTCAACCAAACCTCCATAAGCAAAAGCACCTTGAACTGTCTTTCCCAAAAGTTGTTGATTATAATCAGCCGGGTCTCCATAAAACCATGCGAGTTTATGTTGATGCTTGTTTGCAATAACTTCTTTAACTATTTTATTGATTAACAATGAATTAATCTGTTTTACCAGATTATGAGCTTCAGGTATCTCAAGCATAATTATTCCTTTCTATCATTGATTTTCAATTTTTCTAATACCTTTAAAATAAAGAGAGTGCTATCTATTATTCTGTTTTGAGGCTTTCGCCATGAAGAAGACAAGGGTAAATGTATCCCGTCTTTTGCAGTTGAACTTAAATCCCATAAATCATTTTCAGAAGTATTATTAAAAATCCAATTAACAAATGCTTGTGAAAAATCTTTAAATCTAGAGTAATCACTCAATAAATCAAAGGCTTGAATAAATCTTACTGACTGTTTTGAACAAAATCTATCCGGTAAAGTCATAAGTTTTTTATCATAAATGTAATAGATACCCTTATCACTATTTAGTAGATAATCTAATAATTTAACTTCTACATTAGCATTAATATAGCCGGGCAATAATGAAATCATATAGAAGTTCTGAAATCCCCAAATATGTTTGCCTTTTTCAGGATTATGAACTTCTTTATATGTTTCCAGATAAGCCTCACGATTATACTCATTACCGACAAAGGCAGAGTTAATGACTTTAGCCCATTCTCTTGCAATAGCTTGCGCTAAACTATCCGATGGGTCAATTTTTAAAATCCAAACAGCGACAAATAACCTTGTCAATAAATCCCAGTCATGTTTTTTCTCTTTATAATCTCTTAAATCTATTTCTCTTTTTAAGTACTTACGCATATAGGTTAAAGCTTTTTTCATAGGAAAATCATCTTTATCCAATCCCAAAATTAAAAGTCTTCTCAAGGCTGATTCTGTTGTATATTGAGCTTTAGCTGAAGTGTTCAGGCTATGAAATCTACCCCATGAGCCATCTTCCAATTGTTCTTTGAGAACCTTTTGTACTAGTGCTGATTTGAGAAGGTCATTTTTTACTGTCCTCATATGACTTTCTCTTTTATCAAGCTTCATGATATCTCTCATAAAAAGATACTTTGGGATGACATCCATTTCCAAAGAAGATAACTTTTCGATTTGTGACAGCATAATATGTTATATAATTATTCTACAAACTTCACCGGCACGAAAATTTCCACCTGTGAATATCCGATAATATTTGCAAGTTTTTCATCATCACCTCTTGGTCGTTGTGACATTATATTACGTTCAGGAGAAATATCCAATTCAATTTTCTCAATATCATTAATCCAATCTTTTATCTCTTGAACTGTTTGTGTGAAGTCTTCATCATCATCAGCTATTGCAGTAGCGGTTGCATAATAACCACCATTAAAACCAATTAAATCAAATCCGTTAAGATTCATTTCTTTAGTATCAATCCCTATTATTGAATACAACCAAAAGCATTTTGTGATATCTTTTGTATGTTGAAAAAAATCTCTGGGAAAAATATCCTCGTGCTTATCCACTACATTTAACCATAATTTCTGCATAACCTGAAAAAAAGATTCGGTTCCGTCTTCAAACTCTTGTGTTTTAATCATTTTACCTGCAGGTAATTTAATGATTTTGACTTTTTCCATTATGTTTTCTCCTTATTAGTTTTTTAGATAATGCCATAAAATCTTATCAATATGTAATCAGAGGTCTGTCATTGCAAACGGAATGTAATTGTGTAAGCACTGAGCGTAGCTTGCGGAGGGAAGAACCAATCTAAACGTTTGAATTATTGTTAATTATAAGATTACCACGCTTCGCTCGTAATGACACTATTTCTTTTAATAATTAATGAATATTTCAAGCTATTATTGATAAGGCACATAGACATCCATATAATGAACTCCGTCCTTCTCATATTCTTCTTCAAAGGCAAGTCTATTTTCCCAAGATTTTGTTTTAGCAAAAGACAATAGCAATTGATAAGCATGAGGGATGATTTTACAAGAGTCACTATGTGGATCTTTTATTGTTAGGGTTGCATAGGTATCTTCTTGAATGTAAGCCATTTCAGCACCACAACATTTAGGTTCAAAATCTTCAGGGATCACATAAGCAGAAACATACCCACGTAAACCAAATTTTTCTTGCTGTTCTTTTGTTACAAAAGGGAAATCCCATCCAATTCTTTTAGGCTCATAATTAGGAAAATCTAACAATCCACTTCTTTTTGCCCAATTATCCATATATGAAATAACATTTTGCTCCGGATTAGGACTAATTATTACATATCTTGCGACTTTAAATCTTTTTAAGGTCACAGTTTTAATCTCACTATAAATATTTTCTTCCATTTCATTACTCCTTATTATTTACTCTACA
>JALNXV010000051.1 GCA_023230175.1 Candidatus Cloacimonadota bacterium | reverse complement strand
GTTAGGTGTAAAAAAACTCGCTAAGCATAACTTTATAAAATAAAAATAAACTTCAAGTAATAAGCTTTTTGTTAATGGACATTAATTTATGCTTATAAATATATTTAATATCATTAAAGGCTATTGTATATTTAGAATTTATAATTTATGATGATGAAGTCTTTATAGATTTATTTAGAGATTTTTTATTCTCAAGTTCAAGTTCAGATTTTTACTATCAGTGAAGCAAAGCGAGTGTGAATCGAGGATACTCGCACAACAAATTAAAGTATAAGCAAGTATGTTTGCCCAACATTATTCTTCAATAGCTTTAAATAAATCAAGGCTGAAACTAACTATAAAATCAAAGCCAAATAATTTAATCAAAAACTCAAGGTATACTTAAAAAAATCATAATAAAAAGCTTGACAAACTACACTTAATTTATGATATTAGTTTTATTGTAAAGTATAGGGAGGCACTTAGAATTTGAATTATTATAAATATAAATTTGATTATGAAATTAATATTAGTCAGCACGCACAATTATCTTTAATTGTAGGTTTGTGTTTGATAGGTGTTTCTAAGTATTAAATACTTGGTAAGTGGTTTTTTAAATGAATATAAATGATGCATTTTTAAATAAATTTGAGAGATTTGGAAAGCAGTATGATTTTTTAAATAGCAATGTGCGGATATTAATAGGATTTTCGGGTGGACCGGATTCATTGGCGATGACTACAGCTTTTTTAAAATTAAGAAGTAAATATTCTTTGTTTATAGCTTGTGCTCATATAAATTATCATTTAAGAGAAGCTGATTCAAATGATGACGAGAAATTTGTTAAAGAATATTGTTTTAACAATAATATTCCCTTATATTTACATGATGTTAAGGAAGACATTTCAGATAGTATACAAGTTAAAGCTCGTGAAATTAGGTTGAGTTTTTTTAGAAAATTAAAAAAAATGTATAAACTTAATTATATAGCTTTAGGTCATCATGCTCAAGATCAATCAGAAACAATTTTACATAGATTTATTAGAGGTGCGGGTTTTACAGGATTAAGCGGGATGAATGCTGTAAATAATGATGTAATACATCCGGTTTTAAATTTTAGCAAAGATGAGATTCTGAGTTTTTTAGAATATAATAAGCTTACTGCAAGGACAGATTTGACCAATCTGACGAATAAATATACTCGTAATAAGATTAGAAATGAACTTATTCCTTATTTAAAAAAAGAATTTAATCCTAATATAGAACAACGTTTAGTTGAATATGGGATACTATTTAATCTATCAGAAAATTATTTTAAACATCAAGCAAAAAAGGAGTTTAAACGAGCTGTAATTATTAAAAATAATAGTGATATAATTTTAGATATTAATTATTTGAATTCTTGTTTTGACATTTTAAAGTTTTATATATTTAAAGAGGCTTGGATAGCCTTAACCGGTAAAGATAAAGATTTTTATTCTATTCATTATAATGATATAGTTGATTTATTAGAGTCAGCCGGAGGATATAAGGAGTTATTTCTTCCTGAAAATATTAAAATTATGCGAGATTATCAGTATTTAATATTTAGAAATACGCAGACTTACCAGTCTCCAATAAAAGAAGAAAATAGAGAATTAACCGGTATAAGAAATATCTTTACTTTTAATGATCGTAGATTTTCAATGCAGAAATTAAAACAATTGCCTGAAGAAGGTGTTAATTTGGGCTATGAACAAGTGATTGTAGATTTAGATAAAATAATTTTTCCAATAACATTACGTTATAAAAATGATGGAGACAAGTTTATACCTTTAGGGATGACTAATTTTAAAAAATTAAAGAATTTTTTCATTGATGAGAAGATTCCTAAGATAGAAAGAGAATTTATAGTGATATTTACAGATGCCGAAAAAATATTTTGGATTAGTGGTTGCAGGTTAGATCATAGAGTAGCCGTAACCGAAGAAACAAAAAATTTTTTGGTTATTAAGTTAGAAAATTTGGGTGATTTTAAAAATCGTTCAGCAGAAAGAAAGACAAAAAAAAGAGGATAAATATGGATACAATGAATTGTAATCTCTCAGCAGTTCTTTTTGACGAAGGAACTATTCAAAAAAGGATTCGTGAGTTAGGTGCAGAGCTTTCCACAGAATATACTCATAAGAATCCGATATTAGTGTGTATATTAAAGGGTGCCGTTACCTTTATGACAGACTTAATGCGTCATATGACGATACCATTGGAGATAGATTTTATGTCTATTTCAAGCTATGGTGAATCAACAATTTCATCAGGAGTAGTAAAGATTAGAAAAGATATTGATTCAGATATAGCCGATAGGCATATTTTAATTATTGAAGATATCGTTGATAGTGGATTATCTTTACATTATCTAAAAGAATATTTGATAAAACATAAGCCTGCAAGTGTAAAAACTTGTGTTTTACTTGATAAACCAACTGCTCATAAAGTGCCTGTGGATATTGAATACAAAGGATTTGAGATTGAAAATGAGTTTGTTGTCGGCTATGGACTTGATTATGCAGAAAAATATAGAAATTTACCATATATCGGAATTTTAAAAGAAGAGGTATATATATGAATACTCCAAAGAATAATGTACCCAAGAATAAAAAACAAATTGGGAAAAAGAAAAATTTAAACAACCTTAAAAAGCCTCAACCAATCTTATTTTGGGTGATTATAATGCTTTTTGCAGTTATTTTATATAATATGTTTATTAACCAAAAACCAAAATTTGTGGAAGTAGAATATAGTTCATTTTTATCAATGGTTCAATCTGGTGTTGTTAGAGAGGTTATATTTGAAAATCAAAATGTTAAATTTGTTGATGCAGGTAATAAAAAATATGCGACACATATGCCTTTTGCTGATCCAAATATCATAAATGAATTAAGAGAACAAAAAGTAAAAATTTCTTCACAAAAACCATCACGTTTTTGGATGGCAGTAATTTCTTGGTTGCCTTTCTTATTGTTAATAGGTTTTTGGATTTTTATGATGAGATCTATGCAAGGTGGCAGTAATAAAGCCTTTACTTTTGGGAAAAGTAGAGCAAGATTATTTATGAGCGGTAAAACAAAAATTACTTTCTTAGATGTTGCCGGAGTTGATGAAGCTAAGGAAGAATTACAAGAAATTGTAGAATTTCTTAAATCTCCGGGTAAGTTTCAAAAACTTGGTGGTAGAATACCTCGTGGTGTTTTACTTTTGGGTCGCCCGGGAACTGGTAAGACTTTACTGGCAAAAGCTGTTGCCGGAGAAGCAGGAGTTCCGTTTTTTAGTATAAGTGGTTCTGATTTTGTTGAGATGTTTGTAGGTGTCGGAGCATCAAGGGTTAGAGATTTATTTGAAAATGCTAAAAGAAACTCTCCATGTATTGCCTTTATTGACGAGATAGATGCTGTTGGACGTTCAAGAGGAGCCGGTTTAGGTGGTGGACATGATGAAAGAGAACAAACCTTAAATCAATTACTTGTGGAAATGGATGGATTTGAACCTAATGATTCAGTTATTATCATTGCAGCTACTAATAGACCTGATGTGCTTGATCCTGCACTTTTAAGACCGGGAAGATTTGACAGGCAAGTAATTGTTGATTTGCCTGATATAACCGGAAGAAACGAGATACTGAAGGTTCATACTGCAAAATTACCAATATCAAGCGATGTAAAACTAATGATTGTAGCTCGTAGCACTCCCGGATTTAGTGGAGCTGATTTAGCTAATTTATGTAATGAAGCAGCCCTCATAGCAGCCCGAAAAAATAAGAAAAAAATTGAAATGGAAGACTTTGACGAAGCAAGAGATAAAGTTACTCTTGGTAAAGAACGTAGAAGTAAAGTTATAGATGAAGACGAGAAAAAAAATACAGCCTATCATGAAGTTGGTCACGTATTGTGTTCAATATTTCAAGATAAAACAGATCCTGTTCATAAGGTTACAATAATTCCAAGAGGCTTTACAGGAGGTGCAACCCATTCATTATATAACGATAAAATGACATATTCAAAGACTTACCTTTCTCAAATGTTAGTAACTTTTATGGGTGGCAGATGTGCTGAAGAGATTGTATTTAATGAATTAACTACAGGTGCAGGAAATGATATTCAAAGAGCTACGGATTTATCTAAGAAAATGGTATGTCAATGGGGGATGAGTGATAAAGTTGGACCTATGACAGTAGGTCATGAGGATAAACAAGTATTTCTTGGGAAAGATTTTGTTCAACACGAATCATTAAGTGAAGCTACTGCTCAATTAATAGATACTGAAATTAGAAATATTGTACATACTGCTCACGAAAGTGCTATGAAAATAATTAATAATCATAGAGCTTTATTAGATATTTTGTCAGCTAAATTATTGGAAAAAGAGACTTTAAATGTTGATGAGATTTTTGAAGTAGTATTGTCAAATATTCCCGAAGATGAAAAAGAATTTATTGAAAAGAAATATAAACAAGCAAGTGATATGAAAATTGATTATTCAATCAAACCTGAGGATACTAAAAAAGAGAATCAAGAAAAAGAAGAAAAAGTAAACGATGAACAAAATGAAGAAGAAAAACCTGTAGATACAGATAATTCTATAGAAAAAGAATAAAAAGGACTTTTTATGCAAATGCATGGTACTACAATAATTGCTGTAAAAAAAGAGAATCAAATTTCAATTGGTGGAGATGGACAGGTTACTCTCGGAAATACAATTTTTAAGGCTAAGAGTCAAAAAATTAGAACTTTATATAATGGAGATATTCTAGCAGGATTTGCCGGTGCTACAGCTGATGCCTTTACTCTATTTGAGAAATTTGAAATTAAATTAAAAGAATATAAAGGTAATCTTAAAAGATCAGCCGTTGAATTAGCTAAAGAATGGCGTTCTGATAAATATTTAAGACGATTAGAGGCTATGATAATTGCTGTAGATAAAGAAAATATGTATATATTAAGTGGGACCGGTGATGTTATTGAACCGGATGATGATATAGCTGTAATTGGTTCGGGTGGTACTTATGCCTTAGCTGCAGCCAGAGCATTGGTTAAATTTTCAGATTTAAATGCTAAACAAATAGTAGAAGAATCTCTTAAGATTACAGCAGATATTTGTATTTACACTAATCATAACCTAACTATACTGGAGAAATAAATGAATGTAACTATCGAAAAAATACGGAAAAAACAAATGACTGAAATGTCAAAATTAACTCCTAAAAAGATTGTTGAAAGTTTAGATAAATATATAATAGGTCAAGATAAAGCAAAAAAAGCTGTGGCTATTGCACTTAGAAATCGATGGAGACGACAACAGGTTAATCAAATAATGCAAGCTGAAATAGCTCCTAATAATATAATTTTAATAGGTCCTACAGGTGTAGGTAAAACTGAAATTGCAAGAAGACTTGCCGGTCTTACGGGAGCTCCTTTTATTAAAGTCGAGGCTTCGAAATTTACTGAAGTGGGCTATGTAGGCAGAGATGTTGAGTCGATGATAAGAGAATTAATGGATTTTGCTTTTAATCAAGTTCGAGGTGAACTAACTGAAAAATTTACTGACGAAGGCTATTTAATTGCTATAGAAAAGGTTCTTGATTTACTCCTACCTAAAACATATAATAATAATGATCCTGATGTTAAAGAGAAGGAACAACGTTATTTACGCAGTAGAGAAAAATTTAGAAAAAAACTTTTAAATAATGAATTTAATGAAAAAATAGTAACAGTTCCGATAGAAGATCAACCACTTCCTCAAATTGAAGTCTTTTCTAATATTGGAATGGAAAATCTTGATTTTAATTTTAGTGAAATGTTGGGTCAGATGATACCCTTTAAGAAAGATAAATCAAAAGAAATGACTGTTTCTGATGCCCTTAAGTATTTTACTGAAATAGAAACAGGAAAACTTATCAGTAGAGATAAAATTATCGAAGAAGCTAAGTATAGAGTAGAAAACCATGGTATTGTATTTATCGATGAAGTAGATAAAATTGCATCTTTAGATAAGAAAAGTACATCCGATGTTTCTAAATCAGGTGTTCAAAGAGATTTATTACCTATCGTCGAAGGTTCAAATGTCCCTACTAAATATGGAATCGTTGATACAACTCATATATTGTTTGTTGCTGCCGGAGCATTTCATATCGCAAAACCATCTGATCTTATCCCTGAATTACAAGGGCGATTTCCTATTAGAGTTGAGTTAAACAGTTTAACTAAAGAAGATTTTGAAAAGATACTTACTATACCTAAAAATGCTCTGATAAAACAATATATTGCTTTATTTAAAACTGAAAAAGCAGACCTTGTTTTTGATAAGGATGCAATATCTGAAATCGCAGAATTTGCTACGATTGCTAATGAAAAAATGGAAGATATAGGGGCAAGAAGATTACAAACAATCTTAAATTCTGTATTAGAAGATTTATTATTTGAGATGCCAAATACAAAAATAAAAAAAATATTGATAGATAAACAAATAATTATTGACAAAGTTAATCCGTTGATTCAAGATGAAGACCTTTCAAAATATATATTATAATTAATCGCAAAGGAGTAAGTATGAAAACTAAACAAAGTATTCTGATAACCTTATTTTTAATCATATTTATACAATTTATTTATGCTGATATGCCTATATCTAAACAAGCAGTTTTTATTGAAGCATCATCATCCGCTGAAGTAATGCTCGAAGCAACCGGTGTGTATAAGTCTAATGAGAAAAGTAAAAGAGCTAAGAGACGCGATGTTGATAAATATGGAGTTAGCAGAGCTACTGATGATGCAAAAAAATCAGCAGTATATTATGTTCTTTTTTCCGGAACAGATCCATTATTAAGAACTTCCGAAGAAAGAACAAACTTTGAAAATCATTCATCTTATTTCTTTGATATGGCAAACGTCTCTCGATATATTAATTATGAAGATGATAATTTAAAATCAAAAGTTAAATTGGATGATGGACAAGTTTTGAGAATATCTAAAGTTGTTAAGGTTAACAAAGAAAATATTATACGTGATTTACAAAATTTTAAAATTATCGAAAGAAGAGAAGATATTGCTGCAGCTGTCGGTTTCCCTCAAATTATGGTAATTCCTGAAGTTAAAGAAGGAGAAAACCCTGTTGAATTATTAAAGAATGATAATCTAATAAAACACGCTGCCTCTGTAATTGAAAGTCATTTAACTGCTAAACAATATGAAGTTATTGTACCTCAGCAATTGGAAGTTTTAAATACGCTTAATGATGCTCAACAAATTATTGGGAATCGACAAGAAGATATTGCTTATAAATTGGCTTTAGCAATAGGGTCAGATGTGTATATTACTTTCGCAGGTACTTATGAAGATGCCGGTTATGGTACTAAACGTTACGCTATGATAGTAAGGGCTTATGAAACTACGACCGGAAGATTGTTAGGCACTGAAACCGGTTATAGTCAAGGGCGTAAAGGTGAGACTACCTTATCTATTGAAGAAGCTATGAATGATGCTGTTAATAATGTTTTGTCAAGAGTTTTGGCTTATTGGTCAGCTGATGCTTCCAATGGAATTCAATATAAACTCGTGATAAGTATTAATCCTGCTTACTCTGAAGATGATATTATGGATATTCAGGATATTTTTATGGATACAGTGGATGAAATTTCTAAAAGATACAAAGAAAATATTGCTACTAATCAAACTTTGGATTATTTAATCTGGTGTGACGTTGAACAATATCCAAATTCACGTTCGGTATTTCGTGATCTAAGACGTAAGTTTAATTCGTCTGCTTATGGAGCTAAACTTTCTACTATTAACATAAACCGAAAAATGATTTTACTTAAAATTGATTAAATTTTATGAGACTGTTTTTAAATCTGATAATGGCTGAAAAATAATGTCATTATCAGATTTTTTGTTTTTATGCTAAAAGGGGTTATAATGAAGAAATTTTTTTTATTTGTTTTAGTGTTGTTGGTATATTGCTTGAATGCTGTTCCTAAATGGTATGAAGATCCTTCAAAATATTATGATTCACAAGAATATATAATTGGTTTGGGCTTTGGCAATAGTTATGAAGAAGCCATAGCTAAAGCAAAACAAGATTTGATACAGAAAATTTCTGTCAATGTTGAAGCAGTAACTGAAACTGAATTTATGTCAGTTGAAACTGAAGATAAAACTGTATTTACTGATAAAGTTAGTAATTCTATTAAAGCTTTTTCAGATTATCAATTACAAGGTTTAGAGATATTAAATCAAGAAATTATCAAGCAACAACATTATATTATCATTGCGATTGATAAGATAAAAATGCTAAGGGAGATTGAAAGTGAACTAAATAGTTTTTGGCTTGAGATTGAAGAGTATCTAAATTCAATTGATTTACTCGAACAAAAAGGTAATTTATCGGGAATTTTAGATTCTTACAAAAGTATACAAGATATCTTGCCTGAATTTATTACTAAAAAAAAGTTGTTTAATAATCTTGCTCCATCATCTTTTGATAAGAATAAAAACATAACTATAGGTGAAATAGAAACAAAGATTAAAAAGCTTGTCAGTTCAATTAAATTTGAAGTAGTTGAAGGAAATCAACAAGTTGGAAAAACCGGGTTACTTTTATCTGAACCTATAGTATTTAATGCTGCATTTAGAGTTAATTCAGATATTAAAACTAATTTAATTAATCTACCTGTTAAAATATCTTATGGAGATGGTATTTTGGTAGAAAAAGGTAAAACTAATTATGAAGGTTGTTACACTACATATATAACTGCAATTCCTGAAAGGGGAGATAGAGGAAAGGTTATATTCGGTATGGATTTAACTGCTTTTCCGTCAGAATATAGATTGTTGATTGAGAATATTTCTAATGAAGCTTATTATAAAGTAATTGAAACATTACCATTGTACGCACAATTAAAAATTACTGACGAAGCATCAAAAAACCTTTTAAAAACAGAAAATCAATTAAAAAGAATTTTTAGTAATCATAATATATATATTACGGATGAATCGGTCTTTTTGATTCAAGGTATTGCTTCAGTAAAGGAAAGCAAAATTATTGAAGGTATGGGCTCACCAAAATATTTAATTGTGACTTCTCTTAACTTAGAAGTAAAATCTACTGCTTCTAATGTAGTATTAGGTAGTTTGCAAGGTATAGGTCGAGGAATAAGCGAAAAAGATGAAATTGATGCCAAAGAAAAGGCTTATGAAAATATTACGCTTAATTCTAAAGATATTAAGGTTTTGTTAGGACAAATAGAACAAGATATTAAATCAGAATTATTAGTGAGTAGCAGAAAATATCTAAATCAAGCTAAAAACCTTATAGATAATAAACAATATCAGGATGCAATAAAGGTCTTATTAAAAGTTAGTTATGATGAAGATTTAGTTAAAGAAGCAAAAGATTTGATATTTAACCTTAGAGAAAAAATAGCAACTAAGGAGTGAAAATAGAACTAAAGCAAGGTTAGTGTATTAATTTTATTGACAAATATCGTGATAACAACTATAATGACATAAAATAATATAAATAGAGGGTTTATGGCTGATAGAAATGATTATTTAAAAGTTGAGTCTGCTAATATGTTAAAAGTTTCTCCTAAGCAAGATAGCCATCAAAATCCTTTTGAAGAGAATGAAAAAAAGAAGAAAAAACATACTGAACAAGAACAATTAGAAGTTATAAAAAATCAACATCAAATAAAAGAATATGACCCTACAGAGTTGATAGAATTAGGTAGATTGATTTTAAATAAAAGGAATTTTGAACTTAAGTTGTTTTTAAGATTAAAAGGGAAAGAGAAATTGATTACTTCTAAAGACTTTGTACATAAAACATTAGAAACAGATATAATTTTATTACAACAAAAAATTGCTGAATATGATATAAATATTTCTGAACTTGACCTAAAGGTTAAAGTTGATAATTCAAAAAAACAAGATATTGAAGAAGAACTAAGTAAACTTGAAAAATTAAAAACTTATTATCAATTATTTTTTGATTTTGTAAAAGAAGAAAAAAATATTTTGAATATTGATAACATTGATTTTTTAGATGAGATAATACAGCAAAAAGATATTGTCCTAAAACAGATAATAGAGATTCAGAAAACTATAAATTTTGAAATATTTAAAGAAATTCTTCCTGAAAATGAAAAAAAAATTAAAGCTAATCAAATCCTGTCCGATATACATTATATGATGAATGAAATCATTCGTCAAGAAGATGAGAATAGTGTGGAGCTTCATAACTTAATGGAAAAAATGAAGCTCGATATAGCAAGACAGGATAAAGGTGCTAAAGCGATATCACAATATGGGCAATCATCATTGAAATCGCATTTTATCGATACAAAAAAATGAAATCGATAGAATAGACCAGGGATAGGTCAACAAAAAGCACAGTCACTGCCTCAAGCAGTGATTTTTTATTTCAGGGAGGAAAAATGTCTTTATATTTACAAACCAATATTGCTGCATATAAAGCAAGCAACAGATTACAATCTCATTATAGTAGATTAAGTCAATCAGTTAATAGATTATCAAGTGGTAAAAGATTGAATTCATCTGCTGATTCACCTGTTGATATGGCTGTACACAATATTCATAAAGGACGAATTTCTGTATTAGGCAAGGGAAAACAAAATCTTAATGATGCTATTTCAATGGTTCAAACTGCTGAATCAGCTATGGCAAAAATAGACGAATTATTAATTCAGATGAAAGAGATTGCTTCTCAATCTGCAACAGGTACTTATAGCAACGGTCAAAGAGAAATTCTAAGTTCTGAATTTGGTCAACTTGCTTCAGAAATTGATAGAATTTCAAGAACTACACAATTTAAAGGAATTAGATTATTAGACGGTTCTCTTTCTTCAAGAAATAATATTACTCGTTTAGGTTCATTTCATATTGCAGATAAACAAAGACCTGATATTGATAATATTGATAATACTCAAACCGGAGTGAAGATTCATTTTGGAACTGCGAATAATAGAATTAATGATTATTACTTTATAAGAATTGGTGATTTATCAATGGATGGCTTGTTACGTGAATTTGGGTCAACAGTAACGCCAAGTTCTTCTAAGATTGCAGTCTCAACTCAACACTCAGCTCAAGTAGCATTAGAAACAATAAACTCTGCCATTCAAAAAAAGGAATCAAGCAGGTATATTATGGGTATTATGCAAAATAGATTGTCTGCTTCAATTCAATATCTTGAAGATGAGATTATGCATTTAGAAAATGCAGATAGTAGATTAACAGATTTAGACTTTGCTAAAGAAATGACAAATTATACAAGTTTAAGTCTTATGTCGCAAGCTACTACAGCAATTTTAGCTCAAGCTAATACTTTACCAAATATTGCGCTAAAGTTATTGAACTTTTAGCCGATATATAAATAACAGATCTTAATAAAGACGCATAGATGTGATGAATGATGAGGAAATTAAATACAGGTAATGTTGTATAAACTTATTCAAACAAAAAAATATTAATTTTTACAGGGAAGTAAAAATAAAAAATCAGGGAGGAAAAAATGTCACTCGTCATTAATAATAATATGATGGCTGCTAATACAGCAAAAAATTTAGCGACTGCTTATGGTCGTATGGCTACATCTGTAGAAAGATTATCTACAGGGTTAAGAATTAATTCAGCAGCTGATGATGCTGCTGGGTTAGCTATCCGTGAAGGTATGCGTTCAGAGATAGCTGCACTTAAGCAAGGTGTTAGAAATGCACAAGATGGCATTTCTATGATTCAAACAGCTGAAGGAGCCCTTTCAGTTATTGATGAAAAACTTATTCGTATGAAAGAACTTGCAGAACAAGCGGCAACAGGTACATACACCAATGAACAAAGACTTATAATTCATTCAGAATTTGCTGCGATGGCTGCAGAAATTGATAGAATTGCATCCGCAACAGATTTTAATGGTATAAAAATCTTAAGTGGAAATGTTTCGGTAGCAGGTGAAAACGGAATGTGGACTGATACTAAGACATGGGTTTCTGATCAAGGAATATGGAGAAATTCATCCGGTTGGGCAGAAAATAAGGGTGTACAAAGAAATGGTGATATTGTAGGTGGAATCAAGGTTCACTTTGGTACCGGAAATCAAAGAGCTCAAGATTATTATTTTGTTCGTATAGCTGATGCTCGAACTGAATCATTATTTAGAGATGCAAACACATCTAGAGTCCCCGGAGATGCTGATATTAGCGTAGCTTTATCTACTCAGCATGCTGCACAGGTTGCTTTAGAAAAGATTAACACTGCAATCCAAAGAAAAGAAAACATCAGAGCAGGACTTGGTGCAATGCAAAACAGATTAGAAAATACAATTACAAACTTATCAATTCAAGCAGAAAATCTTCAATCTTCAGAATCACGTATTTCTGATGTTGACATAGCTGATGAAATGACTGAGTTAACTAGAAATCAAGTTCTTACTCAAGCTGCTGTTGCAATGCTTGCCCAAGCAAATTCATTGCCTCAAATGGCACTTAGATTATTAGGATAATTATAATAACCTTTTGAAAACCAAAAAAATATACAACATTACTCAAAAAAACAAAAATAACGCGTACGAGGTGACGCTAAAATCTTGATTGGTTTGGTTAGCCGAAAACTCTTATTGTCACAAATGATTTAAACTGCTTCTACAAGGAAGAATTTTCATAATCAATCAAGGAGGAAAAAATGTCACTCGTCATTAATAATAATATGATGGCTGCTAATACTGCTCGTAATCTGACATCAGCTTACGGCAGAATGTCAACATCTATTCAAAGATTGTCAACAGGTTTGAGAATTAACTCAGCTGCTGATGATGCTGCCGGACTTGCAATCAGGGAAACGATGCGTTCGGAAATTGCTTCATTGAATCAAGGTATTCGTAATGCTCAAGACGGTATTTCAATGATTCAAACTGCTGAAGGTGCTCTTTCAGTGATCGATGAAAAACTCATTCGTATGAAAGAACTTGCAGAACAAGCTGCAACAGGTACATATACTAATGAACAAAGACTTATAATTCATTCAGAATTTGCTGCTATGGCGGCAGAAATTGATAGAATTGCATCTGCAACAGATTTCAATGGTATAAAATTGTTGAATGGTAATTCTTCTGTTGCCGGAGAAGGTGGATCTTGGACAGCAAATAAAACTTGGGTTTCTACTCAAGGTTTATGGCCAAATTCATCCGGATGGCAAGAAGTAAATGGCTCAGCAAATAGTAACGGTGATATTATTGGTGGTGTCAAAGTTCACTTTGGAACCGGTAATAACAGAGCTGAAGATTATTATTTTGTTCGTATAGCTGACGCAAGAACAGAGTCACTTTTCAGAGATGCAAATTCATCAACAAGAGGAACTGAGCCGAATGTAGCTGTTTCAACACAACACGCAGCACAACAAACTTTGGAAAAGATAAATACTGCTATTCAAAGAAAAGAAAACATTAGAGCATCTCTTGGTGCAATGCAAAATAGATTAGAAAATACAATTACAAACTTATCAATACAAGCAGAAAATTTACAAGCTGCTGAATCACGTATTTCTGATGTTGATCTTGCACAAGAAATGACTGAATTTACTAGAAATCAAGTGCTTACACAAGCAGCAGTGGCTATGCTTTCACAAGCAAATTCACTACCTCAAATGGCACTTAGATTACTTGGTTAATACTTAAAGCTGATTACAGATTTATTCTGTAAAAAAAATGAAAATATTGAGGGTCTCCTCTTCATAGATTAGGTTTGGTTGTTTTATCTACCTCACACAGTAGAGGATATTAGCCAAATTTTGCAAACAGTGAAAGCTGTTTACATGGATGAACAA
>JALNXV010000435.1 GCA_023230175.1 Candidatus Cloacimonadota bacterium | reverse complement strand
TCCAGACCTGCTCGAACAAGGATACAGGCCGGGCGGAGAGCGTTTTCATAGCCGGGATGTTCGTCAAATACGGGGGCGAATATGCCCAGCTCTGCAGTCGCTTCGGAAGCGAGGATGAATCAAAACAAGTTCTTTCTGAAGTTCAGAAGATGGAGCAGGCGGTGATAGCCAATGGATGGGATGGCAAATGGTTTCTCAGAGCCTATGATGCCTTCGGAGCCAAGGTTGGAAGCAGCAGCTGCTCAGAAGGCCGGATATTCATCGAACCGCAGGGATTCTGCTCCATGGCGCGCATCGGAATTGACCAGGGCCTTCCACAGAAGGCTCTTGAATCAGTAAAGGAAAACCTGCTCTGTGATTATGGAGTTCGTCTCCTGTCGCCGTGCTACACTGAGTATCACAAGGAGCTCGGTGAAATCTCAAGCTATCCGCCAGGATACAAGGAAAACGGCTCGATCTTCTGTCACAACAACAACTGGATAGCCCTCGCCTTTGCCGAGATCGGAGATGGCGATGATGCGTTTGACATCTACCGCCGTACATGTCCTGCATTCATCGAGGAAAAGAGCGATGTGCATCGCAGCGAGCCTTATGTCTACTGCCAGACGATTGCGGGCCCTGATGCACCGCGTTACGGCGAGGCGAAGAACAGCTGGCTCACCGGCACTGCCGCATGGGCAATGGTGACCATCTCTCAGGGAATCTTCGGAATCAAGCCGGATTTCAATGGCCTTCGGATAGAACCTTGCTTGCCGAAGGAAATCGATTCCTTCAAGGCGAAGCGCCTGTTCAGAGGAACGATGTACGAAATAGAGGTTGCAAAAGCGGCAAAGGGACAGAAGCCTTCATTGATGGTCGATGGCTCGCCAGTCAAAGGCACCTTGATTCCATTCAAAGCAGGTCAGAAGCTCTGCAAGGTCAAGGTAACGATCTAGTTTCCTGTGTAGGTATCAGCTGCTGTGATATTTATTGTAATCGTATCGCAGTAGCGGCCGGGCTTTGTGCCATGTGTACTGTCAAATCCGTAGGCCTTGAGAGTCCCAGTATTCGTCTGGGAATATGTTGTGCCGCCGGTAAGTCCTGTCCATGAAACCGATGCTCCGTTAGTGACAGAGAGGCCTCTGAAGTTAAGCTTGTATGTAATGTAGCTGCCAGTATCCTGCGTATCTGTTCCGCCAAGGTACCTGACAAGCCGGAACTCGGTTCCTGCGCTGCTGGGATTGCAGTTCTTGCCAGAAACAGAATAATTGACCTGATAGCTTCCATTGGGTGCAATATTGCTTCCATAGATCAGGACACTGGCTGTTCCTAATGTCACGGAATTCGCTACGGTATCGTAACCGGCCAGATCATCGTAAGCCAGCTCCAGATTATTCGCGATGAACGTCACCCAGCAGTTCACTTCAGTAGGAGAAACAGGTGTTCCGATTGGAATGGGCTTGTTGAAATGCTCAGACGGGAAGAATGCCAGGTCTCCTCCTATGTTGTTCGTAGGAACCTTGCTTCCGCCGTAACGATTCGGGTTGTAGTTATGGCAGGCTGCAAGGTTGTCCAAGCTTGAGAATGCCGTCTGGCTTGGTTCAACCGTAAGCGAATGCCCAACCACGGTCTGAGGAACATCGGATGTAATCTTCAGATACAGATCCACAGTCAGTACATACTGCTCGGCAGGATTGGCCTTATACAGGGTGGACAAACCGTAACTCTTATAATTAACACGACCGGCATCAGGGCAATACAGAGTTATTGAAGTAGGGTATGAAGGGGTCATATCCCAAGGATAATAATCATATTCCTCGCCCACTACATAAGTGACATCCTTAGCTGATAACGATGAAACACTCTCATTAAGAAGAGAAGCTGGAAGAATATGAAGGTAGTCATCCACAGAACCATGCACTATCGAGCTTTCATACAGATCTACAACTCCTGAAATGGTATTCCCATTCCAAACATTAGAAACGGTCGAGCAGAGATCGGCATAAAGGTAGTATTTCTTGCCATCATTTCCGGTAACCGAAAACACAGCTCTGTTCTTGGTCTCATCAGTTTCCCTGAAATAAAGACCTTTCAGGTAAGAACTCGAATCGTCAACAAAAAACTGTTTATAATACTCATCGATGTCCCTAATGACATTGATCTTCATCGTCCCTACCTTTGCCACGTAGGAATCGCCGAACAGCGCCGTATGCTCGGTGTTGGTGAAATAAGGCTCAGTCACCGCAGTATAATCGCAGTAGTAGCATATAATAGTATCTATCGCAAACAGGCTGGAAACAGCAGCAGAGAGAAGAATCATGATGATTAGAAAACGTTTCACCTTCTGCCTCCTATGTAGTAGCCAGCCCGATCGTGATCGTGCCTGTGTATGTATCCTGCGAAGCCGCTATGAGGCTGTCAATGTCAATCGAGACATAAAGCGGGAGAGCAATCACATGCACATTGTCAAACAGGCTTTCAGGAATGTTGATTAAAGTCGCCACTAGAGTCTTGGATGAAATCTCCGGGTCGGTTCCGCTTGCCATATCCACTCTCAAGCTGTAATCAAGGGTTTCTGTTGTATTGGTCTGACCCTTCATTCCTCCGCAGAGAACGGTAAGACCAAGATCGCAATCAGTGTTGTTGAAGACGCAAAGCGAATACCCTATCTCTGTTTCAGCATAAGTGGAAAGCGTAACGGAAGAACCGCTTGCCGAAGGCAGCTTATTGTTGAAATACTGTGCTTTCATGTTTTTAAACTTGTTTTGATAAGATTGAACATTTTCATCTGAAACAATCTTGAACGCCTGTTCTCCTTGAAGATAGACATTCAATTCAAAGGAAGCTGGAGTCACACTCAAATCACCCTGGATTACAGCGCCAGCCGATAAGAGTACCCCCACAAGCAACAAGATAATCAAAAAAGACTTTCTCATCACTCACCGCCCGAAGAGCATCTTCAAAAAAAAACTGGTAGTAATTACTTTGCTCTTCATGACTAATTATAAGGTATGAATCGGAAAAAGGGAATACTATATTTTTCATTGCAAAACCTGCTTAAAAGTGCCTGGAACAGCGTTCCATTCTGAGCGCAAT
>JALNXV010000434.1 GCA_023230175.1 Candidatus Cloacimonadota bacterium | reverse complement strand
AAATCCTGAAATTCTTATTGAATTTGATTGTGATGAATATCCTCTTTTACAAAGTATAAAAATTCAACCGGAAAATCATTTTGTTTTAATTAAGAAATATCGTAATCATAATAATTTATGGTCAATACTTCATAAAGATACTTGTGTTTTAAGTAATCAAAGGATTAGTATCTATAATGTACATAAATGTAATGTAATGAGCTTTGAAAAGATATATTCTGTGTCATCGGGTAGTCAAGCTATTATTGAATTTAAACTTAAGATTGACTTTGATATAATTAAAAAGAAATCTGAAAGTATAAAAAATTCTATATGTTTTGCAGAAAAAGGGAAATTAGATGCATTAATTCTTAATTTTAAAAAGTTTATAAGTGATTTAGATTTAGATTTGAGTGTTGTATTTCAAAAAGACGTTAATGACTTAAAGGTTCAATCTTTAAATATTTTATCAATTGAAAATCTTGATAGTATAGACCCGACAGAAATATTGAAGTCTTTTGAAAAATATCAATATAACCTGATAGAACTTAATGAGTTATGTCTAAGGATTCCTGTTGTTATCTCTGATGAACTTAATGAGTTTTTAATGTTAGAGATAAAAAATCATTTTCCTGTTTTACATCAGTTTATTGAACTAAATGCCTTTGTAAAAAAACTTGATTTAGTAAATGAAATTCAAAGGAAAATTGATAAAAGAAATGACTTTTTTCAAGAAATCTTTATGAAGTTGGTAGATTATAAAACCAGTCTTCACGAAAACGCAAGAAATGATTACATAGAAAAACTTGAGCTTATATTAAAATCTAATGATTTGTTACCTAATGATTTACTTGATTATATTGATAATCAAAAGAAAGACAAAAATAAAGAAAAAAATGAATCTACAAACGAGGTAAACATAGAAGCAGAGTCATTTGCAGGAGCTGTTTTTAAGGCTATAAAAAAAGGTAAACAAGAACTTGATTTAGAACATCCTAAAGAAAAAGATGAGTTGCTTAATTTTACTTTTAAAATATTAAAAGAGATTCCTTCTTCAAAACAAATTTTGTTTGAAATGAAGCAGCATATATTTGAAAAATTTATACAAGAGTTTTTAAATTGGGAAATTGAATCTAATGAAAAAATCTTATTTGATATGATTTCAGATTTTGTAAAAACTTATGTAGATGATGCAAATGATAAATAATAAAATCCTTATTTATCATAGAATGAAAAATTAATTATTTGATTTGTTTAATTTCTGTAAGTCAGTAAGATATGATTATTGTTGCCTTTGTTTATATGGTGTATTTAAAAATAATTCTTGACATATTTAATTTTTATCAATAAATATCATTATATAATTTATGATAAGGAGTTTTGATGTTTGCCAAAACATATTCATATACTCTTAATGGTATTGATGCGGAAAAGATTGATATAGAAATTGATGTAAAGACAAGCTTATTTAGATTTATAATTGTTGGATTACCTTCAAACTCTGTAAAAGAGAGTAAAGAAAGAGTATGTTCAGCTATTCAAAACAGTAATTTTAGATTTCCTAATAATGCGTATACCGTTAATTTAGCCCCTGCAGATTTAAAAAAAGACGAAGTGGGTTTGGATTTAGCGATGGCAATTGCTATTTTGATTGCTACGAAACAATTAGTAATGCAAAATGGTGAAACTACAGCTATTGTAGGTGAGTTGTCGTTAGATGGAGAAGTTCGTCCTGTCAAAGGCGTGTTGCCTTTTGCTGTTGCAGCCGTTAGAGATGGTATTAAGACATTGATAGTCCCTTGTGAAAACGCAGCTGAGGCAGCTTTGATTGAGGGTGTAGATGTTTATGGAGTATCAACATTAGAAGAAACAGTAGATTTATTGATGGGAAATATTGAAGCAGAACCGCTTAAGGTTAATTTAGAAGAAATTTTTAAAGTAGATTATGAAGATATAGATGATATGTTTGATGTTAAAGGTCAATACCATGTAAAAAGGGCTTTGGAAATTGCTGCTGCCGGTGGTCATAATATCTTAATGATTGGTCCTCCCGGGTCCGGTAAAACTATGCTTTCTCGTAGGTTACCGGGAATATTACCTGAGTTTGCTCTTGATGAAGCATTAGAAACAACAAAGATATTTTCAGTGGCAGGACTTTTATCAAAATATAAAAAAGGTGTAGTTGTATCAAGACCGTTTAGATCTCCTCACCATACTATAAGTGATATAGCTTTAATTGGGGGAGGTTCAATCCCAAAACCGGGAGAAGTTTCTCTTTCGCATAACGGAGTTCTTTTTTTAGATGAATTGCCTGAATTTAAAAAATCAGCTTTAGAGGTATTAAGACAACCTCTGGAAGATGGATTTGTTACTATTTCTCGGGCTGTGTCAACACTTTGTTTCCCTGCAAAATTTATGCTTGTTGCGAGTATGAATCCTTGTCCATGCGGATATTTTGGTAGTAACATTGAAGGTCATACCTGTAATTGTAGTATGCAACAGATTATTAAATATCGCTCAAAAGTCTCCGGTCCTTTGCTTGACAGGATTGATATCCATATAGAAGTCCCTCAATTACATTATAATGAGTTAATGGAAGTTCCCAGTGGCGAAAAGTCTTGTGATATTAGGAAACGTGTTAATCTGGCTCGTGAAATGCAAACTCAAAGATTTAAAAAAGAAAAGATTTTTTGTAATGCTCAAATGTCTTCTAAACATATTAGGAAATATTGTAACTTGGACGAAGAAAGTAAAGTTTTACTTCGTGCCGCAATGGCAAAAAAAGGTCTCTCTGCTCGTGCTTATGATAGAATCTTAAAACTTTCAAGAACAATTGCTGATATTGATAATAGTCAAGAAATAGAATTTAAACACCTTTCAGAAGCTGTTCAATATCGTAATTTAGATAAAAAATATTGGGAATAGTTTACGATAACCTAATGTATTTTGTATTCTTTAAGACTGTTGAATAATGTTGTTGTGCGAGCATCCTTGCTTGCACTCAAAACCTTAAGTGATAGGTATTTAATATTTTATGAAACTACAAGCTGGAAGCTCGTAGAACTTTTCTGCATTTTGGGACAGGCTTTGAAGAGGCTGTCCTAAAA
>JALNXV010000049.1 GCA_023230175.1 Candidatus Cloacimonadota bacterium | reverse complement strand
TCCTTGTATAAAAATAATGTAGATTATAATCCAGAGCAGTTTAAATTAGAAAAAAGAGTTAAAAAAGGAGAGTATGCATCATAGTATTTAAGTAGTTTTTAATGTGGCAACTGTGTCAGTCACCATTAGTAACACTTAATTACAGCTCTAAGTACTCATCCAATCTACCTTCAAAAAAGATAGCTAATTGTGAGATTGTTTGACTCCAATTATGTACTGGTTGAGTCCATTTCTCTTTAGCATTTTTTATACCCATATAGAGTAATTTTAGTAATGAATCTTTGTTTGGAAACGCTCCTTTTGTTTTAGTTAATTTTCTAAATTGTTTATGTACTGATTCAATAATATTAGTCGTATACATTATCTTTCTAATTTGATATGGGTACTTAAAATAATGAGACAAATTCTCCCATTTATTATTCCAAGATTTTAAAACTATAGGGTATTTTTTACCCCATTTATCATCAAGTTTTAATAGCTCATCTTCTGCTATATCTTTAGAAGTTGCTTGATAAACCAGCTTTAAATCTTTCATAAAAGGTTTTTGATCTGCTGAAGCCACATACTTTAATGAGTTTCTTATCTGATGGACAATGCAAAGCTGAACTTCTGTTTTAGGGAATATACTCTTGATGGCTTCAGGAAAGCCATTTAAACCATCAACAGATGCAATTAAAATATCTTTAACACCTCTATTTTGG
The DNA here is from genome assembly GCA_023230175.1 of Candidatus Cloacimonadota bacterium. Lineage (GTDB taxonomy): Bacteria > Cloacimonadota > Cloacimonadia > Cloacimonadales > WRIO01 > JALNXV01. The sequence goes on along the minus strand of JALNXV010000049.1, from coordinate 13,312 downwards.
AGTTTAGTTAAAACTCCTAACCAGAAATTGGCACCCTCACTTTCTCCTATATATAAGCCTAATACATCTTTCTTTCCCTCTTTATCCATACCCAAAACAGTGTAAACAGCTTTAGTATCATACTTACCGCCATCTTTGATTTTATAGTGAATTGCATCTAACCAAATAAAAGTATATATTGGCTCTAAAGGTCTATCTTGCCATGCTTTCACTTTTTCAATTATCTTATCGGTGATATTACTAATAGTGCCTGTTGATAGTTCTATTTTATACATATCTTCTATATGCTTAGAGATGTCTATGTAGCTTAATCCTAGTGCATACATGGATAATACTTTTTGTTCTATATCATCTGTTAAATGTGTTTGATTTTTTTTGATAAGCTGGGGTTCAAATGAACCAGCTCTATCTCGTGGAGTATCAAGAATAAAACTACCATCTGAACTTTTCATTGTCTTACTTGATTTGCCATTCTTTCTATTTTTATTACCAGAAAAAACATCATCTGTAATATGTGAATCTAATTCTGCTTCTAAAGCAGCTTCAACAAGTTGTTTTACTAATGGTGCTAACACGCCATCTTTTCCACTAATATTTTTGCCATTCATTATATCTTGAACTGCATCATTAAAATTAAATTCTGTATTCTCGTTTATGTTCATCTTTATCAACCTTATATTTAAATTATATCAGATTGACACAGTTGCCACATTAAAAACTACTTAAATACTATGATGCATACTCTCCTTTTTTAACTCTTTTTTCTAATTTAAACTGCTCTGGATTATAATCTACATTATTTTTATACAAGGAATGTGCTAGTAAAATTAACTTTCTCATGACTGCTATTTGTGCTGAAGTTGTATGCTTTTTTCTATCTTTTAAATGTTCATAATATGTTTTAAATTCTTCATTAAATCGTACAGTTGAGAGAATAGAATAAAAGATAACTCCTCTATACATACTCAATCCCTTTTTAGATATTCGAGAGCGTTTTTTTACTGATGTTCCTGATTCAATAGTTATAGGATCTAATCCTAATAATGCTGTAATCTGTTGTCTATTTGCATTGGGATAATTTAAAAAAAGATGTAAAAGAAATATTCCAACTAGAGTTCCAATGCCCTTGATTGAGGTTATATGTGCAAAAGATTTTTTGAGTGTTTCATCATTATTTATGATTGCTTTTGCTTTATTAATTAGCTCTTGTTGCTCCTTATCTATACGAGCAATATTTTTTTTAACATCATTAAGTATATAACTTGAACTTTTATTTGTAGTGACTGCTTCATTATAATTTTTAAACGCAACTTTTTGCTTCTGTAAAAAGCGATAATAGCCCACTAGTTCTCTTATCGCATCAACTGTAGGATTTATTACAGGTACTGCAATATCTTTTTTATTAATCATTATTTGCATATTAAAAAGCATTTGTGCGTCTGATATATCTGTTTTATTTCTATTGCCTAAAGACTTAGAAAAATTTGAACTAATAAAAGTATTTACCACATACGCATATATATTATTTTTAGCGCAAAATCTTGTCAATACTACACTGTAATTTGCTGTAGGTTCATAAATAAAAACGAAAGGTTTGTCATTTTTATAAAGCTTTTTTAGCTTTTTGTAAAACAGCTTTAGGTTTTTCTCATCATTATCAATCTCAACAGAAGATTCATTGGCTTCAACATATATTTGAAGTGTGAACTTTGAGACATCAATTCCTATAAAATTATACATCTTGTCCTCCTAATTTAGGAGAATCCATTGTCTAGAGTTTTATACTCTATGAGCTGCTACACTTTACTTCGTCTCTTTAATACAGCCTAGTCAAAACCGGCTTTGTTGCCACTCAAGTTTTACGTGTAGCTATCCAACTGTGTCACAATCTTATTCAACTCGAATAGATTCAGAATTTTGTCGATATGCTACTTGAATTCTCTCTTTGGTATTATAAGAGAATTTTTTACGCTCCCTTTTTAAAATTCAATGAACATGATATTTTATAATTTGAGAAATTTAAAGCGATTCAAAATAAATCATATCAGAGGCTTCTTGTATCACAACTTAATACGAAGATTTTTTCTTACTGTATCTTTTAATTCTTCATCAACTTTGTATTTTATAGCCAAAGTATCAAAACCTGAAAATGCATTGATAGTTTTATCAAGTATTTCAAGAATATTCTTCTCTTTTAGTCCACAAAACTTTCCAAAATCTAAGATATCATCTTTTGTAAACCCATCTTGTTTGTTATTTAGTTTAATTTGGTGTGTATTTGTCCATTTACCAGTTGGGTCATAAGAGTATGTCATATCAAAGGCAGCTGATAGGCTCCATTGACCATCTCTGTTCATTAAGAATCCAAAGTTTTTAGTATGATCATCTTGATTTCTTCCTATAATATTAAACACTGCTCTTTTAAATATCTCTGAAATAGTGTCTTGTCCTAATTTTAATTGTCTTGCTGTTAAAACCAATTGTTCATAACTGTATGCACCTGTTTCATCTCTATGGGCATGGGCAATACCACACCAAGATACATAGTGCAATTTATCTTTAGCTACACCTTTTTGTTTATCAATTCTGTCAAATCTCTCAATTAAGAAGTGAAAGTCACCTCCTTCTTCAATAAAATCTGTTTTAGGCATATTAATTCCACACTCTTTAGCAAGCAATGAATAAATATATTCAATACGAGTCATACCTTTGGGGTCTTTATTGTCTCTGTCACTATTGGAACTACTATCAAACTTTAACAAATAGTACGAACATTTTTTTCTTTGGTTTACAGTTCCATCATAGAGTTTGCCATCTTTATCAATTGCGACTAATGCCTTTGATCTAGCTCCTCCAGCACTTGAACCAATTCTTAATAAATTAATTGCTGCTTCCCTATTTACACTTTCTAGTTCATTGGCAAAACTCTCTTTTTTTGAAAGTACTATTTCTGCTAATTGTGATAAATCATGTAAATTAAGTTGTGTATTACAATTTTTTGTTTCTACTTGAATAGAAGGTCTAAATTCAAGTGCTCCCATTGCTCTATTGCCAATATAAAGTAATCTTTCTAATGCTGTTATATCTTTAGGAGTTTTACCTTTTGAAGCAAAATATTGGTCTATAAGTTGATTACCAAATTTATCTGGTAATGCATCTGCAATAAAACCTGGTAAGCCGTGGAATGTTCTATGACTAATATTATCAAATGTATAAAGAGCTTTGTTTGTTGAAACATGAATAGGTGATATTTCAATACCCATTTTTAGAAACTCTTTGTCATATTCAAAGGTTGCAAATTGAGTCTGATTTGGTTCATAACCCAAAGCTCCAATTTTTGTACCCCATAAATACACTTCCACAATTCCTGTCATTTTTCATCTCCCCATTTAGACCTATTATTCATATCTGCTTTTTTATGATTTCTAATTCTTTTAGGCAGCTTAGTACTACTTGCATCCATAGGACTGTAAGCCTCTTTATATTCAATTATATGCTGAAAATTATCAAGTTCTTCCAATCCTCTTAGTATTTGAATTAATGTAGAAATTTTGATATTGGTATGTTTATTAATAAAATTGCTATATGTTTGTGCATTGTATCCACCTTTATGTGCTAAATCATCCGCACTAATTTTATTGGATAAGCGTTTCTTTTCTATATTTATAGCAATAAATTCAATTATTTGTTGGTCATTCATTGTACTTAAATTCATAACTTTCCCCTTATTATTACTCTAATTATAGTTATTAAAAATATAATTGTCAATACATTAATATAATTATGATTATAGTGAATTAAATATTATAAGTATAACTATAATCTAGGTTATAGTATTAAGATAAAACTATAGTATAAGGAAACAGGTGATAAAGTGATGAAGTCAGGAGATATTTTTACACTCTCACTTTTTTTAGTTTAGAATTTTCTCAATATTAGCTTCGATTCCATTAATCTTTTGATTTGCTTTTAATAAATTCAATTTTAATATTTCAACACTGTGTTGTAGGTTTATCAACAAAGACATCATTGATTTTTGATCACTTAAATTAAATGACAAATAAGATATTCTCTTCTCTTTATCCGTTTTATCAGATGCTAAAGAAACTACTTTAATTTTATTTTTCTTGATGAATATTTCTAAATCGGTAATAGATAAACCATTTAATCTAGCATATAAATCTTTTGGAATCATCATACTGTCTTTATCTTCAATCATTTTCTCGTTAACATCATCTACAAAAGTAAAACTATCATTATTTTCAAAATAACTGGTTAAAGCAGCTTCTATAATATCAGTTTGTGTTGATTTTAAAGCTTCCGCAGAAAGTTTAAGTTGTTTAAATAAATCCGCTTTTAATTTTAATGAAATATGAGTTCCATCTTTAGATGGCTTTGTTATTTTCTTTTGTTTTATGATTGGCATACATTTATCCTTTGTTTATATATTTCAAATAAAATAGTTGTTTTGATATATTGGAGTAGTGTAATTTTATCTCAAATATTATTATCTTACAATAGTTTTATAAAAGAAGTGAATATATTTGAGCTTTAAAAAAGACAAATAATCATTCCAAAAACAAAGAAATATCAACATCTAAAATTTTACTAATTTTATAAAGATGTTCCAATGAGTAATGATGTGTAGTAATCTTTGGATTTTCTGCATGGGAAATAAAGCTTGAATTTTTCAAACCTAATTCTAAAGCTAAATCTAATTGAGTGAAGCTCTTATCTTGTCTATATTTTCTAACATTTTGAGAAACTTAATAATGAAACTCTTGAATTTCTTCTTCGCTAAAACCAAACAATAAAATCATTTACATATATGTATAATTTATTTCAGTTTATATCAAATAAAAGAATTTTAATAATACATATGCGTATAGTATAATCACATCTTAAGAACAGTTTTTATAAAGTTGACTTTATTCTTTGGGAGGGACCTATCTACAAGCTTCATCTTCTATATTATCTTTGAGTTATATTTTTTTCTATCTCATTAAGACCTTGAAGTAACTCTTCATAACTTGGAGGATTTCCAATAATCATACTTTTTGCCATATCTTCATAATCTAATTTAAAACTTTGATTTAGCTCTGGTGTTGGAACTATTTTAATAGCTTGTGGCGTAGCATTTGGATAATCAGCTTTATTGTCTTTGTAAAAAGTAGATTTATGTTTTACTACATCATTGAGTAAGTCTAAATTATCTATAGCCATTTTGCCATATTCACTATTGAATAGTTTTACCAAATCATAAATATGCCTACTCAGGTGATTTCTTTTCTCTATTCTTGATGGTTCATTTCTAGAGTTTTCAGCATGCAAAATAGTTGCTTTCTCCCAAAATGTTCTATCTGGTCGTAATATTTCTACTTCTATGGGATCACTTTTTTCTAAAATTTGCTCAAAAAAGCTATCTATCTTTTTTGTAATAGTAGGAACTCTAGCTGACCTTACTCCTGCTTCTATTTTTATCATAGGTTGTATATAATTACCACCATATTCAATATCTTCAAACAATTTTGGATAGTAAATATAGAGTGTCATCTCCCCTTGTGATACTATGTTAAAAGGTAAGTCAATGATTTTCTTTATCTCATCTTCTACAATTTTGAGTAAAATATCATCAGTATATTTTTGTCCAATATCTTTTAGGTTTTTAAGTTCTTTTTCTAGCTTTTTATTAGACCACATATTATCTGTATTTATCGTATCAAAATAGTTCCAAGGGTTCTGAAATTCTCCATAATATTTTTTTAATGTTTCAATTGAATAGGTGACATCAATATCCTCTGAAAATCTATCTATTAAGTTAAAGCCCTTTGATAAAGAAGTTCCCCCTTTAAATAAAATCCCTTTAGAACCATTTTCCCCAAATAATATATGCAGTACAATTGTAACCCACAAATCTTTTTCGACAACTACAAGAGGTAGCCCTTTTTGAGTTGCTACATAACTTAAAGCAGATTGTTGTTCATCAAGAGATAAAGCTAAAAATTCTTTAATGTATTGCATCTATAATCCCACTTATTTTATTTTGAATCCACAAAGAATAACCTTTGGAAGCTTTGTTTAAATCTTTAATATCAGTTTTATCTAATTTTCTTGCAAAATCTATTACTAACTCGTTAGACTCAAGGGCATTACGACCTAGATATTCCATTGCACTTAAAATCAAACCTGCTTTTTTATTATAAGCAATAAGTTTTTTTGCATTAATTCTTTTAAAAACTATCTCAGTTTTTCCCACAAATTCACTTTTGTGCAGTTTATCATTAAGATATATATACTTCATAGGGACATGATTCGATAACCCTAGCATATTAAGAGCCATAGAACCATCTGGAACTATCTTTGCATCATTAAGTTTAGCGATTGCAAGAGCAACAGAGATAGGACTTGGTAGTATCTCTCCAAAGAGTAAACTTTGTTTTGGTTTGTAGTAGATACCTTTTCTAAATCGTTTAATTGTACCATTTGCATTTAATTTGCTTAACTCTTTTTCAATACTATTTTTATTTGTATTAGTAAGCCTGAAACTATTCGAAGCAAAAGCAATACCATCAGATAGTTTAGATACTTTATATTTAACTCTAGTTGTAATTGGTTTTGTCATCTTTTGCTCCTTTTATTAATCAATATTATTAATTAATTATACTGAATTATATATCTATTGTCAATTATCTAAAACACTATAATTGCTTGCTTTGTTGCTTTATATGGAATTAAAATCAATCTATTTGTCTAAGTCTATCAGTAAAGGACCAAAATGAAGAGAACTCTAATTTAAGAAAGCCCAGTAATATGGTGTTATCAGCAAACAATTAAATTAAATTTCTCTTTTTAAAGGGGGTAATTATGTAATTACCCCCTTTAAACCACCTCTTGACTTTGACCCATTTATAAGTATAATTCAATATATATTTTATTTTTCACATCAATGAAAAATAGAGCAAACACAAGGAGTCTATTTATGTATAACTACATGACAATTTTTATGTTTTTAATTCTTCCAGCATCTATTTTAGCTACAACTAATAAATTAGAATTAGTGGTTATTTCTTCAGTGTTGTTTGCATTTGGATTGTTTTTTGCGTATGTTCAAGTCTATAGAAAGAATGAAAAGGTACAAGAGTATATTAAGGCGATGTTTTAAATCAATACAAAAACAGTCTTAACTATTTTTATCATCACAAATTGATTTAGCTAAGGCTTTAAATGTTTGTAGCTTTTGGTTTTCAATATAAAGCTTTAACCAACTTTGTACCCAAGAAGGGGTTGAAGATGTTGTCCAGTTATTACAAGTAGAGTATGGAACACTACTTAATTGACAAAACTGTTTAACATTTAAATTGGCTTCTTGTAATAATTCTTTAAATTTTTTATATTCCATATATTGATTATAGCTCATATGTATCTTAATAAGCAATTATGAGTTTATTTATCATCCGAAATAGGAAATTAATATTACTTTCAAGTATGGTATATTAAAATTAAAACAAAAAAGAGGAAAAAGGAAATTAAAATCATAATTGAAACGCTATTGCTGTTGTTTGGAATTGTATTAGGATATCAAGCACATAAATTAAATAAAAAGGTATTAAAGAATGAATAATGAAACAGTATTAATTATTATGATGTTATCTACAATAGCACTTATGCTTGCATACATTAAAGAATTGAATTCTGAAAAAAAAATACGAAATAAATAAAATAAATTATCTCTATTTATATTCAAAAACTAAACACTTACTTTAACTTCCCACAAAGTTCACGAGCAATAATATCAAACCTAGAAGCCTTTTCATAATACTCTAAAAATGGCTCTACCCAATTAGGAACAGGAATAGTTTTATCATCTTTACAAAATCCCCAATTATTTAAAGTTGAGTAAGGCGTTTTTGAAAGAAAAGAAAACTCTTTTTGTGAAATATTTAACTCTTTTAATCGTAAAATAAATGCTTCTTTAGTCATGTTATGCCTTTATATCTGAAATAGAAATAATTATATCATATATTTAACTATATTAGCTAATAAAGTATTGACAAGTTTATTAATGTAGTATATAATTTACTCATAATATATCTGTTGCAGATAATAAAGGAGTCGAAATGTTAGTGTTAAGTATTATTGGAGGTGCGATATTAGTCTTTATTCTTTTTATGATTGTTCAATCTATTAACAAGTACAGTTATAAACATTTTAGATATGAGTTTTATAATAAAAGAAACTTTATTATAATCTCAATATCTTATGGTTTAATATACTTTGGAAAAAGAGGATATGAAACGGCTTTAATTAAACATGGAGATATTCTTAATGGTCAACTTTTAATGGCTATTGGAATTTTAGGAATATTTTATGCTCTGTATTACAATATAAAAAGAACCAATTTTATGTTTGGTTTTTTTATGAGTTTATTTCAAGCAATGTTATATTTACCATTAGCTGTTATTTCATTTTTTATTCTCTTAGGAGCATTGGCTTATTTTTCTGATACTAAGCCTGTTTATGTTGTTAATGGGAGGTGAAGTTAGATTACATGGTTACAGTTTCGGATTATTCTATGCTCTGTTAATTGTAATTCTAATCTCATTTTGAATTTCTGAAATAACTTCATTTTTTATGTCTAATTCCTTTGCCCTATTTTGGAAATTTGTAAAAACTTCTATTGTATTTTCAATTATTTCTTTTGCATAATTTTCCTTAATTGAGTGCTGATTTGAAATTTTTAAAATATCTTTCTTTGTAAAATCATTTGTTTTGCCCATCAATGATAACTGGTGATTTTTTGTATATCCAGTTCCATTTGCATATGTTATATCGTAAGCTGGAGAAATATTCCAAATACCGTTTTTATTCATAGTGAATGCAAAGTTTTTAGCATGGTCATCTTGATTTTTTCCTATATTATTAAACACCATTCTTTTAAATTGTTCATTTACTGCTCTTTGGCTTCCTGTAAGATACCTAGTAAGCCTAAAAAGGTCATCATATGAGTAATGCATTGGAATATTAAAATTTGAATGTGTAAGTCCTGCTACTGAATGTAAATGTAGTGTTTCACCCTTGTTTCTGTCAAACCGTTTTATTAAATAGTGAACCAAGTTCCCATGTGTTAATAATTCAATTTTAGGAACATCAATACCAACTTCTCTTGCCATATTCATATAAAGATACTCTAGTTTTGTATAGTCACTACTGCTTCCATCATCATTTGCAATATCAAACTTAATCAAATAGTGTTCAAAATCCTTTTTTAAATCTCTTTTAACACCACTTGTCATTTCCTTTGTATTTGGGTTATATCCAACTATCGCTTTTGCTCTTGCACCACCTGCACTAGCTGCACTATCCATGAAACTAAGAATCTCACCTGCAACTTCAATGGCATCACCACTTATGATTTTTTTTGCATTTTCGTAAAATTTTTGAAGCTCTATAAGTTCATCTGTTATTCGTTCATCTGTTTTATAAATAATTGGCTTATATGTAATTGCCCCAATACTTTTATCACCAACAAACATTAGTTTTTGTATTACATTAAGTTCATGTGTTGGAATCTTTTTTGATTCAAAATATCGTTCAATAACTTTAGTTCCGAATTTATCAGGTAAAGTATCATGAAATACTCCTGCTAACCCTTCAAAATATCTATCATCTGTATTTGTATATACAGTATTTAAAGATAATGGCAATTTTAAAGGAGATATTTCAAGCTTAGATTCTTTAAATTTTTGATCATATTCAAAATAAACAATCCCATTTTTTAAAAGTATTGTTCCTATTTTTCTATCAAAAATATATGCTTCAACTTCCATATTCATTTGTCAATCCTTTTAGGCAAGTTATCTGCTCTTCTAATTTCATCTAAAGATTTATACTCTTTTTGTTTTATTAATGCATTTAGCTTATCAAACAGCTTTAAAGCCATTAATATTTTTATTAAATTTTCAAATGAGATTTTATTATTATAAATAAATTGTTTATATGTAGGAAGTGGAACATCAGCTTTTAAGGCCAGTTCTTTTTGTTGAATATTTTGTATCTTTCTTTCATTCTCTATTAGAATAACCATTTTAGAAATTATTTCAATTGGTGTGGATAGTTCTATCATTCTAGTCCTTATGTATATTATAATATCTTTATATAGCTTTATTCTATAGTTAAATATATTATATAGTACTTAGTTGGATGTTAAATTTCTTTTTAATTATTCAAATTCAACAACAATAGGCTTATCAGGCTCTTTTTCTGCAAATCTTACATATTTTCCTTCAAATCCTACATGAGCTGTTCCTGTTCTTCCATCTCTGTTTTTTAGTATTATAATTTCTGCAGCTTCTTGTCCATTGTCACTATTGGATAGATTTAATTCTTTATTTTTCTCTTTTTTGTAATATGTTTCCCTGTATAAACCAAGTACAATATCTGCATCTTCCTCAATATTTCCAGAATTTTTTAAATCACTTAATATTGGTCGTTTATTATCTCTTGATTCTAAGCCTCTGTTTAATTGCTGAAGTAAAAAAACTCTTATATTGTAATCTCTTGCTATTTTCTTTAACATTGATGAAATCTGCCCTATTTCAATGTCTTCTCTGGTTTTTCCTAGAAGCTGTACTTTTCCCGTATGATCAACAAACACATTTTTTATATTTGGATTTTTTCTTAAAATTGCTTTTATTCTACTTTGTAATTCTGTTAGTGTAGGATATGATTTATCGTGTATGATTAAATTTGATGTTTCAAAAAAATCAACTGCTTCTTGAAAATTAGCCCTACTCTTGACTAAGCCTTTTTTCAAATCACTTAAGCTCTCTTGTGCTTTTGTAGCTATAAGTCTCATCATAATCTTTTTTGCAGGCATTTCCAATGACTCTATTAGTACCCCTGCTTTATCTTGCAAAGATTGTATTGCTAAAGTGGAAATAATACTTGTTTTACCCATAGAAGGTCTTGCTGCAATTATAATTAAATCGCCATCTTCAAAAGCTCCTATTATTTTATCTAGTGCTTTTAACCCCGAACTCTGCCCTACTATCTTCGAGCCATTTTCAGCAGCGTCTTTCATATCTTTAACCACAAGTGATATTAAATCTTTTGTAGTTAAGGCATCTTGAATATTTTGATTTTCAATAGCCTCTATATCTTTTTGTAAACTATATAAAACATCATCGCTTTTTATATTTTCTTCAATATACTTAGGAATTTTTCTTGATAAGTTTTGAATTTTTCTTATTTTTGAGTCTTCTTTTATTTCAATACAATACGCTTCTACATTAGTAATAGGATTTGTACTTATTACTTCAATTAGAATTGAATCATTAAACGCCTTTCCTACCCCTCTTCTTCTTATAAAATCTTCATCTATAGGCATCTCTTCATTATGTAATTCCAACATAATTTCGTAAATATCTTGATGTGCTTTTAAATAAAAATCTTCTACTTCAAGAATTTCAGAAACAGTATAAATTTCATCAGAGCTAAATAAAATTGAACTTAATATCGTTTTTTCAATGCTAATAGAATATGCTATATCCAATGTTTTACCTTTTATAAAAAAGTATTCGTTTTGAAACGAATACTTTTAATTAATTATCTGTTTTACTACTTTCTTCAATATATATTTTTAGTTGCTCAATTGTTAAAAGAGATTTAGATTTTTCTATTTCTTGAAAAGGATCATTTAAATTTTGAATAAATAATCTGTATTTAGAATTTCCTTCTTCATCTTTTTCTTCTTTAATATCTGTAACCATATATTTAAATGATTCTCTGTCTCCAAATTCATTATTCTTATGAATATAAATTATTTTATTGTTGTATCTTTTAGTTGGATTTTCTACCTCTATTTTTCCTACTAAATTCCTATTTTTATATAAATATCTCCAAATTATTAAACTTTCTTCTTTTGTTATAACTTTTCCATTTGAGCCATTCACTAAATAACCTGTTTGATCTTGCACTGATATAATTTCTTCTGGTTCAAACCCTGGAACACCATTTGCTAGTTGTTTTCCTGAATATTGCACAATTACTTGCTCTCTAAATTTCTTAAAATCTTTAACTGTTAATAATCTTTGAATTTCATTTGGTTCTTCTTCAACAGAAGATGACTCTATATAATCTTTTTTAAATAGTTTTTTTAATGTTTCCTCAACCCCTAATTCATTATCTTTTACAATATTTGTATGATTAGAAGTTAATACTTCTCTTAATACAATAAGATTATTTTCAATATCTATATTTTCCAATGTGTGAAATTTATTTAAGTATTCACACTCTTTTCCTAATAAGTATCCATATTTATTTTTATTTGTATTGTCATCAAGAAGTAAATCACTTTTAATTCTTTTTACATGAAATATTATATATTCGACTTTTGGTCCTATTCTCTCCTCTGTATAGGAAACATAGAGAGTATTTGAGCTTGCATTAATTTCTTCAAGAATAACTTCTAGAACATCTGCTCTAAAGTTTGTATACCTAGAATACTTATTTTTTAAATCTAAAATGCCTTTGATGGTTTCAATTTTTAGTTTTATAACATTTAAAGATTGAGATTTTATATACTCGTAGAATTTTATTGTGTGCTTGAATTTAAAGTTAACAATATCAATAAGATCATACATAAAAAAGTTTTTCTTTAGGTTTATTAAATACTCATCCATATCATCGTTAAAATTAATTAATATTTTTTTAGTATATTTCTCAAATTTAAAGTCATTTCTAATAAGCCCTACTTCTCTTACTGAATCACCTTCATCAAATGTTATATAAATATTGGCAAGTGTTTTAAGTGTTTTTCGGATTATACTATATAAATGTTTTTCATTTATATTTAGTGCCTTTATTTCATCTGTAGTAATTTCATAAAATTCTTTAAACAAAGAATCTTTACTGTCAACTTTTGAAATTATTAGCTTAAATACTTTTAAGTCATTAACAGTAAAAGCAGAAACATCTCCTTTTACAAACTTATTTAACTGAACAACTTTACGATTTTTTAACAATTTTTTCTGTTCTTCATTAAATAATTGTTGTTTCGTAGGTTTGATTCCTTGCTCCATTACACTTCCGTTAAACAAAATTTAAGTAATCATAACAACTTAATGCTTAAATTTCTCAATTTCTATGCTATTTGATAAAATAGTTCTCAATTTCTATGCTAGTGTTCTATCCGTAATCTATTTTTACTTTTCCTGAGTTTCTCATAGGACACCCAGATTTTCACTTTGAATAAACAGCATCGTAAATCTGTTTTTGGATTTCATCCCTTTCTAAAGGTTCTACACCAAATAAA
>JALNXV010000433.1 GCA_023230175.1 Candidatus Cloacimonadota bacterium | reverse complement strand
TTCCTGACCAAGTTCTCGGACAGATACAGAGAGCTTCACAGGGACATGGTTCTTCCGATTGAGAAGAACTTCTGGTACGGGGTGACGATGGAAAGGCTTGAAGACATCGACCTTGACATACCGAACCTGTTCGTTTCCTACGAGCCGATTCTCGAAGCTCCGATAACAGGGCTGAAACAGGGAAGCACCTCCATCAAATGGCTGATTCTAGGTGCTGAAACAGGGAATCGGGCTGGAAAGGTCATTCCAGAGGGCTGGTGGATAGATGAAGCAGAGGACTGGGCGCAGGACAACGGGGTGCCGGTGTTCGAGAAGAACAGCCTCAAGGATATCCTTGACAGGCCGCTGCTGCAGCAGTTTCCGGAGGCGATGGATGAAGATTGACAAGGCCGTCGAGTACACGAAGACATGCCCGTCTTGCCTGAGCGTGATCACCTTCAAGCGCAAGGAGATAGTCCCTGTGACTATCCTGGGCATGAGCAAGCTCGGAATTGTCTGCCCGGAGTGCGGGAACGCAATCGAGATCAGGCAGAACCCGATGAATCCGGACTACAGCACGCAGGACCAGCACGTCATGCTTGCCTCTCCGATTCTCCAGAGCAAGATCGACAGGGACAAGGCGGTCGAAGAGCTGAGAAATAAGCTGGAGGAAGAGTGAGCTGCACCTGGAAGCTGAGCAAGGCAAGAAAAAGGCACAAGTGCCTCATATGCGGCCGGTTCATCCAGAAGCAGGAAGAATATTACAGGATCACCATGATAGAGGACCAGCAGTTCTCTCAGTGGGGCTCATGCCATGAGAAATGCTTCGATGGCATGATGGGATCCTTGAAGAAGAAGCACGGGAAGCTGACCAGGCCTGAGCATTGGACTCCGGCCGAGATCAAGGAATACAGACTATGCGCCATAGGAGGCAAACATGAAAAACATAGAAATGATGGAGATGAAGGTGAAAATCACCCTTGAAGAGGAGATGCTGGGATCATCTCCGTCGAACCCGGACATCCACGACAGGTACATCGCGTCCCTGGCTCCGGATGCATTGAAGAGATCGGAGGAAGTGGCTGCGATGGGAGTCGAGAGCGTCGTCGAGGACGGCATGACGATCTTTCCGAAACAGGACGGCAAGCCGTTCATCTGGGACTACCAGATCAAGGGCTTCTTCAAGGACTCGTGCGGATCGCTGAGGAAGGTCACTGGCTCGGAGTCGGAGAAGATCAAGGCCTTCAAGAAGGAAATCGACGGACTGATATTCGTCAAGGAGCGCAGGATCCCGATAGTCTTCACAGGCAAGATGGCCGAATGCCAGCGGCCGCTTAGAGCAGAAACCCCTCAGGGACCAAGGGTTGCCATTGCCAGCAGCGAGACGGTTCCGGCGGGCTCGACGATCGAGTTCACGATCCAGATGATGCGTGACTATCGAAAGGTCGTGACGGAATGGTTGGATTACGGAGCCCTGAGAGGCCTTGGCCAGTGGAGGAACTCCGGCAAAGGGCGCTTCACCTGGGAAGAGATCTGATAAGGCACTGTGTTGCTAAGCCAGAAAGAGCGATGGAACTGCATCGCCACGCAGCGCCGGGGAAAAGCACCGCAGAGCGCAGGCTTGGCATTGCGCAGACTGAACAGCAGAGGCGAAGAAAAGACAAGAGTTGCCCGGCAACGGACAAGAAGGGCATTGAGAAGCTTTGGAGATGGCAGGCAAGGTTAGGTACGGAATGATTGGAAAGCAACGCAGTGGCAGGAAAGAGATTCGAAATGGTGTGGAAAAGTCATGATTGGACACGCTACGAAAAGGCTAAGACCGCTTTGAGCCGCAATGGATTTGCGCAGAGAGCAATGCCATGAGAAGGCAGAGCTTGGCTGACATGAGCAAAGGCTTAGCGGGGAGATGAAGAGCATCGGAATAGCACTGACATGCTCTGGCATTGATTAGATGTGCAGAGGCCTGGGGAAGCACGGCGGAGCAGAGGAAATGAAAAGTTTGGATCGGAGATGGAGAAGAGAAGAAAGATGGGCAGTGGATTAGCTTAGAGCGCATGGCAGAGGCAAAGGCATAGAGAAGGAGAGGTTAGAAATGAACAGCATAATGATTGAAGGCATCGTGAAGGAGATCTACAAGGACTCCTTCCTGATGAAGTGCGAGATGGACAGCAGGACTGCCGAAGCCATGAGCATCGTCAAGTCCAGGGCTTTCCCTGAGGACAGGTGGTTCTTGGCAGTGGCAGGCAAGTGCTCAAGGCAGCAGCTTGAGGCGCTTAAGTTCGGGCAGAAGGTCGTTGTGACAGGTCTGGCTGGAGGGGCTTATGCCTTCCGGCCTTGGCTGTCGAATTCGGCTTATGTCGGATGCAGCGTCCTGGGAATCAGGGCGATCAGCGTGAGGATAGAAAATGAATAATAACGAGGAATTGGAAAATCTGGAAAAAAAGAGGGAAGATATTAAAAGAGACTTCAGTCTTGCTGCTCAAGATCCTAAAAGAAAACCAGATGTGAATCTGTCTTCGACAAATTCTTATAGATATATCACTGCACAGTGTCTTTATGACCATTACAGCTACGAAGATGGTTCACCTTGCGGTCAGGAGATAGAGCAATGAGCAGCATCGTCCATCTGATCGACTGCATGGAGTTCATGAAGTCCGTTCCTGATAAGCGCTATGACCTTGCAATAGTGGATCCTCCATATGGGATAAAGGCAGATCTTATGGCAAGTCCGGGGCGGAGAAGAGATCTTTCGACGGCTCAGAGAATCGGAAAAGCCAGAGCGGAATTCAGCGGAACCTGCAAATCATGGGATACCGAGACTCCTAAGCCGGAATATTTCAATGAATTGTTCCGCATTTCGAAGAACCAGATTATCTGGGGAGGGAACTACTTCAAGCTTCCTCCGACCAGGGGAATCATCTGCTGGGACAAGAATCAGCTTTTCCAGGACTTCTCAGCATGGGAATATGCATGGACTTCCTTCAACAAGCCAGCGAAAATCTTTCGCTTTGCTCAAAACGGCTACATATCAGCTGGTCACGAGGAGAAGATTCATCCTACACAGAAGCCTGTGCAGCTATACCAATGGCTTCTTGAGACTTTCGGGGGGGGGGGTGCTCCACGGTATTCG
>JALNXV010000432.1 GCA_023230175.1 Candidatus Cloacimonadota bacterium | reverse complement strand
AAGGAATGCCTTAATAGATATTCCTCTGGTCCTGTTTATTTCTTTCGCTGTAAGCACAAAACTCTCTTCCCTTCTTTCGTTTTTATATTTTTCAATTATTTGACTTATATTATACGCTTTTTTCATACTCTCTATAATGATGAAATCAATGCAAACATTATTATTATTAAAGACAAAATAAATAAACCGTATTTATCCCAAATACTAATATCTGGCAAATCGGGACAGAGTAACTTGATTTTTTTATAATCTACTTCTAAATCTTCAGCTCTATTTTCTGAAAGAATATACCATTTTGCGCTTGTTCTTACGGGGCAAAAATAAAGAAAAGTAATTCCACACACAAAGAAATGTCTTTCCATCTCCTAAATCCCAAGCCTTATTCTTTTTTCCCCATCCAAATATAAAAAACATAAATTATTATAATACTTTAAATTAAATTTTATATCTTAAGGAATAAAAATCCCTTATTACTGTTATTTCGACCTCTCCCTTTCTTTTACTATAAAAATATCATACTTACCAGGAACTTCTCCATACTTATTTTTATTTTTATTTCCTGGAACAAGAAGCAACATTGTAGTAAGAATTACTTTAACATTAGGGATAAATATCAATAAAGCCCACCATCCCGTTCGATTAAAATCGTGAAGTCTTGAAACTGCAACACTTAATGAAACCGCAACAAGGAATAGATTAAATATAGAAAATATTAAACCCAACCAAACAACATCCATTAAAAAACCTACTAAATACATGTATAAAATAAGACAAGTGTTATAAATTAAGAATGATCTTCTATTAATTCTTTTTGCTGTAAAAATCATAATTATTTAGAATCTAGGCTAGTAAACTAGTTTAGATATTATATTTTTATTATGTTCTAAAACCTTTGACGCATACTATCAAAATGATTGCATGATATGATTATTCTTTATGATATTCTCTTTTGATGTGATCGACAAAACCTAAAGGATAGTTATCCTCCTCTTTTTCGAAGTATTTTTTTTGTGCATCTTCTGCAGAAATTTCTTTTCTTAGCAAAAAGTGCACAACATTATTTTTTTCAAGAATATTATAAATCTCCCACCCCTGAATTCCAAACCTTGTTAATGAATCCATAACTCCACGCCATATTCTATTTGAATCTTCTCCAAATTTTCCAATAAAACCAATCGATTCATAACTTCTTACACCATATTCAAAATATTTCATATGTTTTAGAATAAAACCCCCCAAATCAAAAGGTGTTTCCATTAAAATTATTAATTAAATTACTTAATACTTTAATCATATATTTTTATAATTTTAAGCGTCTCGTGCGTACAATCAATGTGATTGAACTATTCAAATATTATCTAATATCTACAAATCTTTCTCAAACATTTTTGTTACCATGACTCTTTAAATATATTTATATTATATCAAAAATTCTCTAGATTAACATACTTAATTTTTTAAAAAATAAATTATATTTTCTGCTAATTTAGCCATTTCGTTTACCCCTTCTTTATTTACTTTGTCTTGTACATTTTCAAAAATCAACGAAGGCTTCGCATTAAGATCTAATTCAATTGCAACACCTAATTTCCCCTCATTGCCAAAACGTTTACTTTGGAGTAAAAGCTTCCTCCAATATATTTTTAAATCTTGATCGGGTAATCTGTCTTTTTCTAATAAATTATTCAATATGTAAACTGATACAAAAATTAATTCTGTCATAGCCTCTTTGTCGTCTGAAAAATCCATAAAATTTTCTACAAATAATAAAAATCCATTTAACGCAATGATATCTTTCTGTATTTGAGTTAAATCATTGCCCGTCTTTTTACAATAAAAGCAAGGCTTATCAGCTAATATAATTTTTTCGTTGCAATAATCACAAAATATATTTAACTTATCATTAATTTCCCTTGCTTTAATGACTGCATCAGGATTATTTGAATAAAATTCCGATATTTCAAATAAGGGAAAATAACGCTCAAATTTTAAAGGATTTTTAAAAACATCATCTATTAAAATTCTTAATGCTGGAATAACATCTTCTGGATTCCTGCCAGCCTTAATCATCTTTGAACCCGTTAATAACGAATCCATTTCCATATGTTCACTTGAAAGAGCTTGCGCTATCACAACTTCTTTCTTTGTTTTTGGAAAATTACAACAAAAAAGACAAGGCGTTGATGAATAGTTTATCAATCTTCCGCAAAATTGACACACATAAACAATAGTAAAATTACCAACTTGTTTTTTCAACCCATCACCTTGCATTTCTTTTTCTTCCATTAGCGCTTCCACAAATAATTTTTTAAACTTACTTTTCTTTTCTTCAGCTTCTAATTTTTTTTTAATAAAAATTTGTACAGAAAAATGAATATATTTATATTCAGATACCCAATTAGGAAACACGTCTGCAAATTCATTTAAAAATCCCGTAAGAATTTCTATATCAGGAGACCCTTCTTCATATTCTTCTAGTTTTAATTTTTTTAAAAGAATCTCTATATCTTGCTGAATGTCTATATTATAAGGCTTATTTTCGTTTGATATTTTAACCAATAAATCTTGAAGATTTCTATGAGATTCTGGATATTTATCAAATAAAATATCTGATTTTTTAAAATCAGTTACCCCTTTTCTTGTATATAAAAATGGCCCTTTATGTTTGTCGTTCCAACCAATAAAAGGTATCAACACGATTAAAATCAAAAATCCCCACCATCTAAAAAAATACATACATATAATAAATATAACAATAGCAATTATTATTCTCGTATTTGTTGTCATATATTTAATAAACAAAACACCCAAATCAAAGGGTGTTTCCATCATAATTAGTTATTAATAAATTTTGTATTATTCTAATCATATTTTGTATTTTATACGCGTCTCGTAAGGCGCTCAAACTGGCTGAGCTCTTCAAGTTAGAAACGTTAAATTTTTAATGCCTATAAAGCTTTCTCAATCCTTTTTATTTTTTCTTATTCTATACTCTTCGTGCGTGTTTATAATTAAACAATAATTCAACAATGTTAATTATTTTTTTCCCAATCCTCTCCATACTCCAAATAAAACCAATCATCCATATAATTAATAAAATACTCCTCTCTT
>JALNXV010000431.1 GCA_023230175.1 Candidatus Cloacimonadota bacterium | reverse complement strand
TTTTTCTTTAATTTTCTTTTCATTCTTCTTCTAGTTTTCTTATTACACTTTGAAGATAAAATTCCATTATTATACATATGTAAACGAAGGCAAGAAGGCGAAATTTCAATATCAGTAAAATTCCTTAGTAATTTGGAAGCATATTTAAAATTACAGCCTTCTAAAGAGTGATCTTCTATAACTTTCTTTATTTTAGGAAAATCTTTTTTGTTAACAGGTGTTTTACCAGTATTACCATGAATAAAACAGCTTAAACCTTGTTTTTCGTATTCAAGTACTTTTCTTTTTACTGTTATAGGATGAACAGATAGTTTAATAGCTGCTCCTATTATTGAAACTTTGTTTGCTTTAACATCTTTAATTACTTGAATATTTTCTTCATTCCAATCCATAATAAAACCACCTTATTGGTGGGTTAGTTCAAAAGTTTAGGTGCAGGAGAACTAGCCCTTATTTTTTATTTAAATTTTAATAAATTCTAACATACTTTATTGTTCAATAATATCTTTAAACAAAATCGCTTCTCACGTACTTAAACATTATCGCTTCTCATTGAGAACTTTCCAAGGTTTATTTATAAACTCTTCTTGACACAACAGAAAATAGTGTTAGTATAACTAATAGTTAGTTGTAAGCTATTTAGAAAACATTGACCGCTGAACTGTCAACTAAATTGTGAGCAATTCAAATTAATAAGGGAATACGTAATGAAAAAAAATTTATCTTTAAAATTCATTTTATCATTTGTAATTATATTAACATTTATTTCATGTAATTCAAATGATGGTTTAACTAATAAAAATGTTGATTATATCAAATTACCAAATATTGATTATTCAAAAAAAGAAAATAAAAATAACACCTCTGCTGCAGATCCCGCGGAAACGTTTTTTATAAGCTCTACTCCTTCTAACTTTTATAGTAAAGAGTTTGTTCCTCTTCCAAAAAATTACACATTTTTACAAATAATCAACAATCAGATTCTAGTTTATGATAAAGATACTAATAAGATTATTATACTAGGTGACAATTTAAAGAAATGGGAAATTAAAGAAGAAATACCTATAAATGAGAGCTCAGAATACAAATTTATTACAGCAAAAATAAGTGATGATTTAAATACTATCGTTACAGTTTACAAAGATAAGGAACAATCAAAATATGTAGCAAACGTTCAAGAAAGAGAGCAAGGATACTTAAAAAATACATTTTCAACTCCAATCACTGGTGCCCCTGTAAATATAGCAATAAGTAATGATTTAATATTAATTAGTTCAACTAAAGAGGAACATTTTTCAATAAGTAAAATTTACGTCTCGCTTGGAAATGAATTCGACATTGATAATATGGGTTGTATAGATATTTTACGTAAAAACAATTCACATTGGACAAACGATGGAAATTTTGATGCTGATATGGATCAATTTGATGTTATTGACAATGATGAGTTTGGAAAGTTTTTATTCCCAATAAACGATAAATTAGAATTTTTTACCATGGGTATTGAACCAAAAAGTAAAGGTTCTGCTATCTATCATTTTTATTTTAACAATTCTACTTGGCAAAGAGTAAAATTTACAACAAATACAGAATTATCTAATATGATTATGAATAAAAAACGAACAAAGCTCTTACTTAGTTATTCAAATACCATAAGTATATATAATGTAACAAAGGATAATAGATTTGTAGAAGTCTCAAAAACAATACTTCCTAATATATATCGTGGAATTTCAAAAATAATCGTTTCAGATGATGATTTTAATATGATTGCTTTGTACAATTCATCTCTTGATAGTCAAGATAATATAAATATTTATCAATTAGAAGATAATAAATATGTTTTTAAAAGAAATATTATTGAAGATTATGATACAAGCTTTTTTGATGAAGAAGGCTTCTTTGGTAAGAATACTTATATTGCTTATGCTACGGATAGAAGATCAGATTATACAAGAGGTGTAGCATATTTTGATTTAAATAATTTAACTGAGTTTACAAATTGCTTTTCCCCTAATTCAGATAATAGAGAATTATTAGTGAAAACTTCTAGTGATGGAAATAAAATTGTATATTCTGACACAAGTGCTACTTATACCTTTGATATCAATGATGACAAAAGAAATAATACAGAGCCAAAATTAATCGGACAAGGAACTTTAGAAGGAATAAATGAAAGCTGCAGTGTAGTAATTACAGAAGGATCTACTACTGATGAAGAAGAAAATAGAAACCATTATTATTATGTATTAGATCAAAATAACGAATACAAATTAATGGATACTCTTAAAATAAATTATTATACAAATTTTAGAAAGATTTCTGATGATGGCAAATACTTATTTTTTAGTGATTGGTCTGATAATCAAGTATTTATTTATGAATTTAACAATTCAAAATTAATACAAAAAGCTGTCATTGCCAATAAAAAAGACTCTAACTTTGGAGATGATGTTGACTTTGCTGATGATACACAATTAGTTTTAATTAGATCCAATACATATATTTATTTATATAATTTAGATGGAGATTTAGTTGAAAGTTTTGAAATTCAAGATATTAAAAAATCTACATCAAATAAAATACAATACGGAAAAAGTATTATAAGCAATGATGGAAACAAAATATTTTTAGCAATTTCTGGTTCCCCTTTTGACTATAGGGATGATGATTATGGTGATTATGGATATATTGTTGTCACTTATGAAAAACAAAATGAAAAATGGAAAGAGGGAATTATACCTAATTTTGTAAACAATCAAAAAAGTGACATTTATAACATAAAGTACAATGATAAAACTAACCAATTAATAACTTATGCTAATTACACAGTGTTTTACGATAAAATCGATGGAAATTGGGTTCCTAATTACGTAATTTATAATTATTACAATGCCTCATCAATTTTCTTATTTTGTGATGTATCAGAAAATAACAAGACAATAGTTGTATCTGGTGCAACATACCCTGAAAACTTTATTAGATATTATCGATTTATGGACAAATAGTAATTATTCATATACTTGATAAATACAATTTTTATTTGGAAGTTCTTCTTATATTAAAATACAAATAAGAAGCTATGAGTGAAGAAAAAACACTACTATCTAAAAATTACGAAAATAA
>JALNXV010000430.1 GCA_023230175.1 Candidatus Cloacimonadota bacterium | reverse complement strand
TTAACCCTCTTATGGGAGCTGATGTTTTTGACGCTTGTTTCAAAATTAAGGATGCTTATGTTTTTGCCTTAGCCCTTACTTCAAACCCTTCTGCGAAGGATTTTTTTAAACATCACGAACTATCAGATAAGATTGCAACTACTATAAATTCATACGGAGTTATTAAAACAGGCGCTGTTGTCGGTGCTACACAAACACAAGACCTCACAAATATGAGAAATTTAATGCCTGAAACAATTTTCTTAATCCCCGGAGTTGGAGCTCAAGGAGGTGATTTAGAAAAGGTTGTTCAATTAGCAAAACATAATGCACAAAACCCAAATTTCTTAATAAATTCTTCAAGAGGAATTATATATGCAAATAATTGTCAAACTGAAGAATTTGCCCAAAAAGCCCAAGAAGCCTGTTTAAATCTCAAAAATCAAATCAATAAATTACTTTTAACTTAATTATGTAAACTCAGGCAAACCCTGAGTTTATTTTGTTTTTATAATGAAATCTAAAGTATCTTATTTAAACATAATAATCCCTTGTTTATTTTTATTAATCTTATTTTATTTACCGATATCTTTAGTTTTAATAAAGTCTCTCACCTTAGGAAAAGAAATCTCTTTACAGGCGATAATTGATGTTATAAAAAACCCCCTTCATCAAGGCGTTATCTTATTTACCATAAAACAAGCTTTTTATAGTGCAATAGCTACAATTATCTTAAGTTTACCATTAGCTTGGATTTTTGGTAAATATAATTTCATCGGAAAACAATTACTAAAATCATTTTTTTTAGTACCTTTTATATTGCCGGGAATTACTGTAGCCTTAGGGTTTATTCTATTTTACGGAAATTCAGGCTTCTTAAATCAATTTTTAAATAATTTTGGATTCAAACTAAGAATATTGTACTCTTTTAAAGCCATAATAATGGCTCATATCTTTTATAATATACCTATTGCAATAAGAATAATCAGCAATACAATAGAAAAATTTAACATAAAGCTGATTCACGCTGCAAAATCTCTTGGAGCTAATGATTTACAAGTTTTTTTTAAAATTTATTTACCTTGTTTAATCCCTTCCATAATAAATGCCTTTATTCTCATCTTTATCTATTGTTTTATGACGTTTGGAATAGTGCTTATACTCGGAGATGTCGCTTTCACTACCATTGAAGTGGATATTTTCATACTAATCAGACAACAATTAAACTACAAAACCGGAATGGCTTTGGGCTTTGTCCAAATCATTATCTCACTCTTATTCCTAACAATTTCAAGATACTTTCAAATTAAATCAGAATATTTCCAAAGCTTTATCTTAGAAGAAAAAAACAATCCACCTTCTTTTAATTTTATGTCATCTACACAAAATAAATTAAAAAAAATTCTTGAAAGCTCTTACTTTATTATAGCATTAATATTTATACTCGCACCTATTATATCCGTATTTTTTTTCTTTATTAATAATCTTTTTAATTATCAGTCATTTGTTCAACATTTTAACTTATTTACTTATGATCCAATCATTGGAACAAACAAATTAAGTGCTATTACCAATAGCTTAATTATTGGATTATGCAGTTCATTCATAACTGTCATCTTAGCTTTATTACTCAGCTTTGGAATATATAATAAAAAATATAAATATTTAGAATTATTTGCAGTCTTGCCTATGGGTATCTCAAGCGTTACCTTTGGATTAGGTTTCCTATTATTACTTAATTATATAAACATAAGCAGATATTTACTATTAATCTTTGCACATTCTGTAATTTGTTTCCCACTAGTATTTAAGATAATTTACGAAGGTGTTATACAATTAAAAAGAAATTATCTCTCTGCAGCGAAAATATTAGGGGCAAATTCAATTCAAGTATTTACAAAGATAACCTTACCTTTAATGAGAAATAATTTGTTCAACGCTTTAATACTATCTTTTGCAATCTCACTCGGAGAATTTGGAGCTGCATCTATCTTACAAAGAAACTTCGTAACTATACCAATCGCTATCTATCGTCATATCTCAGCAAGAGACTTTATCTCTGCTACAGGAATGTCATTAATACTAATACTAACAGCAATAATTGTTTTTTATGCCTCCGAACACTTAAAGTCTATACTTCAAAAAAAAGCATAAGCGGACTTAAATCTTTACCCAGTTAAATCAAATGTATGCAGTGCAAACCGCAAAAGACACTAAGAGATTGGGCCACCGATGAAACACCGATATTTTTGTCTTGAAGAGCGTAAGTGTAACAATCTATGTTCTGCGAGCATCCCTGCTTGCAGGAATGTAATTTAAATTCTTAGCCACGTGTTTTAACCTGTAAGATAAATATTTCTCATCCAACACCTTACTCACTTTAGTGGTTTAAGAAATAAAAGCCCCTAAAGTGGCAGAAATAGAAAGGTCCTCGCATTTTCCCACATTTTGAAAAATGTAGCTAAGATTTTAGTTGTTTTCACAGCCTTTAAGTATAGAAAATTTATAAAAAAGTTTTAATAGACTTCACTTATTCTGCACTAAAATTTACACGTGATTAAGTAAATCAAATGAACAATTAATTTACTTTTAAAGATTTTAGATAGTATAATAAACTCAAAATAATTTACTAATAAGTATTCTTGTTAATTGACTTATTTGCTGTTATTTTTAAATTATGCTTGACAGAAATTTTCCTCTTGAGTATAATGTTAAAAGTAAATTATGGAGATTAAATTGGAGTTAAGTAGTGACAAATAATTTAGAAACTAAAAAAAATACATACCATAAAAGGTATATTCAAGAATTGTTAGATCATTCGAGTTCAAAAACTACTGAAATTTATACTCACATTACAAAAAAGGGACTTGATAATTTAGCAAACTTAGAGAAATTATGAAGATTGTAGATATTAAGAAAAAATATACGCAATGCGTGATACATACCTATTTGGCAGGATATACGCAATGCATATACAACAAATGTTGTATGAAATGCTTGGGAAACTACCGGTAACCATGAGACGATACATGTAAGAAGAGATTGAAGAGAAAACTTGCCCATTAAGAATACCCAATGTCCTTGTTGGGCATAAGAAAACGTAAGGAAAGGAATTAAAGATAGATGAAGAATTTTAAAGAAAAAGCAGACC